>JAISPL010000037.1 GCA_031274925.1 Syntrophobacterales bacterium
CAATCTGGCCGTTTGAAAAGCTTATAAGGAAAATCTCCTTATGATTTCATCAGAGATATATGGACGCTTGAGCCTGAAAGATTTAAAAGTGACCCAAACCATTTCAATGTGGGGGTAAACAGGTAGGTAGTGTTGGTTTTATTTTAGGGGGAAAGGTCAAAGGAAAATTTGGGATATGGAACGGTCCGAGCACAGTGCAGTCAACGAGTATTAGCAGATAGGGAACCACAGGGAAAAACAAGTTCCGTATTATCGCGGGCCTATCAAATGAGTCCTGCTTTCTTTCCTGCATACTTTAGCACATTAATAGCAAAATCCATCTCATCCATTGTAAGAGACCGCACAACCGTCAACCTCAACCGAGACGTACCGGGTGGAACCGTAGGCGGCCGTACGGCTTGGATAAACACGCCCTTTTCCATGAGAATATGCTGCATCTCCACAGCCTTGGCATCTTCGCCCACAACAACCGGGACTATAGGCCCGATACTGTCTTTAAGATCAAATCCTGCATCTCTCATGTGTCGTCTGATATATTCTATATTCCCCCAAAGGTCGTCCCTGAAAGACGGATTATCTTTGATGAGCCGTATGGAGGCAATGGATGCCGCGAGAACCGATGGAGACAGCGCCGTGGTATACATGAATGTCCGTGCACGATTCACCAGATAGTCGGTCACAATCTTGTCACCAAGGACAAAAGCTCCGAAAGAACCGAAGGATTTCCCGAAAGTGGCCATCTCCACATCCATGGACCCTGTCAATCGGAAAAACTCTGCCCCTCCTCTGCCCGTGTCACCGAATACGCCTGTCCCGTGGGCATCATCCAGAATAAGTTGGTATCCGTATCGGTTCCTTAGTTCCACAAGATCAGCGACGGGGGCAATATCGCCATCCATGCTGAAAACGGACTCAGAAACGACGAATTTTATCCCCTTGGAGCGGTCTTTTCGTATCTTCCCTTCCAAGTCATTCATATCACGATGTCTGTAAATCACCTTTTTCGCACGGGAAAGCCTGGTGCTGTCAATCAGACTCGAGTGATTCAATTCATCGCTGAATATGACGTCGTCCTTTTCGGTAAGGGTTGCAATGACACCCATATTGGCCATGTACCCCGTGGAAAAGACCAGCCCGCTGGGGTAACACTTGTAGGAGGCTATCTCATCCTCAAGGACCCGGTAGAGTTCAATACTGCCCGATATGCTTCTTGATGAGCATGTTCCTGCACCATACTTGTGCGCAGCCTCCGCTGCAGCCTCAATTACCTGAGGGTGGGCGTGCAGGGAAAGATAGCTGTTGGAGCAGAGGTTGAGGAACTTCTTGCCATTGAATAATATCCACGAGGCATCAAGCGGTTTTACATGGCGTATTGCCCGGTAATTGCCTTTCTGTTTTATATTTTCTAGGTTTACCTTTAATCTATCCCTCATGTAATTCTCGCGTATTCTCTTCCAGGCGACTCTTCCTGTAGGCCTTTCCTCTCGTATGTAAAGCTGTGCACAACAATCTATTACATATCACCGACGAACCAAGCGGTCAACAACATTCTTGTTGCAGGCCAACTAGCAACTACATAATAAAAAAACAGGGTGGACATGGCCCACCCTGTTTATACCTACCTTATTTTCTTAGCCTTTGATGATTCTGCAGAGTATCATCTGATGCTGTGGAGTAATGGACTTCGGATTCTGGTAACAGCAGTTCGCAAAACCCACGAGGTATTTCCTTAAATCGCTCAGCTTTACGACTTCGTCAACAAGACCCATTTTGGCACAGTATGCCGGCCTAGACTTATCATAGTATTCTTTGACAAGCTTGTTCATCTGATCAATGACAGGCGCCAATGGCTTGCTTGAGTCTTTCTCTTTTACCAGTCTTCTTGCAAAACTCGCCACAGACGCAGTCTCACCGTGCATGACGTAAATCTCCGTCGTGGCAGTGCCGATGGTAAAGGCGTTATTATTGTTCGCCTGGGGGCCGGCCATGATATAGTGGGCAGCAGCCGTTCCTTTTCTCAATACGATTGTCATCATGGGAAGATCGCTCTGCTCAATGGAGTAAATGAGCGCCTGTCCGAGACCCAAGAGTTCGGCTTTCTCGGCGATGTCACCAACATCAATTCCCGACGTATCCTGAATCCAGAGCATGGGGACTCTATCCCTTCCGCACAGCGTGACAAACTCGTTCACTTTGATGAGTCCTTCGCGGTAGAACTTTCCACCAATGCCGGGATACGGCGCGTAGTACGGATAGCCTTTCGGCAGCATACCCTGTCTGTTTGCAACTACGCCAATGAGGAAGCCATCAATCTTGACAAGACCCGTATAAAGCTCTGGACCAAAACCTGGCCTAAACTCCATGTTCTCACTGTTATCGACCAACCTCGCCATGAGCTGCTCAACATCATAGGTCATTTTTTGGTTGAAAGAGAGGATGCTGTAAAGATCTTCTGCGGGAAATTTTGGCTCCGCCGGCTGCGCTACTCTGAAAAAACTCGCGTCGTATGCGGGCAGTTTGGCCATCCATGCCTTCAGTGAATCCAGAAGACTCTCCTCGGAAGGATGCACTTCCCTGAAAAATCCAGTGCTGTCATGATGTATCTCAACCCTACCGGGAGGCACTGATTTAAATTTCCTAGTTGCCTCTATGATCTGTTCAGCCATACCCTCGTCAAAAAAGCCCTTCGGCGCCATTCCACTCACAATACCCGCGCCGCCTACTGCGATGTTGCAGTCTTTATGGGCCAGTAGAAGTGTAGGGCTGATGCCCTGATATCCGCCGCCTGCTGGATTCGTTCCATATATTACCGCGATAACAGGAATGCCTAACTTGTTCAACTCCGCGTGGCGGAAAAAAGTTGTTCCGCTTCCGCGCCGGTTAGCGTAAACTTTTTCCTGCTCGGGCAGTTTCACGCCACTGCAGTTGACCAGCCACACAAGGGGGCAATGCAGTCTTTTCGCCATGTCGGTTACTCTGAGTATATTGTCCGACTGGCCGGCAATCCAAGCACCTGCCATAACTTTGTTGTCAAAACCAATGATCACGCACCATCTGCCGTTGATTCTCCCGAGGCCGTCTACAACGCCTGTTGTTCCGGATTCTTCGTCCATGGGATCATAAAGCAGATGGAGAGGGGCCCAAGTACCAGGGTCTACGATATATTCCAGTCTCTGATGGACAGTCCATTCTCCTCTTTTGTTCAAAGCCTCTTTCGGCATTCCCGCGTTCTTATTCTTTTCAATAAGGTCCGATATCTCTTGTTCGACTTTCTTGATCTCTTCGGCATTAGCTGCATTTACCTTCGCCGATTTTCCCCAGTCCTGCATCTTTTCGAAGTAGGGTCTCATTTTTACCTCCCCTGAAGTTTTAATAGTATTTCAATTTGTAATAATTTTCACAATTATATTGATATATAAAGCCTCTTGTCAACATAAATTGGAAAATTATTCAGCATAGTTGAAATACCTGCTCTCGTGATCAATATATACAAAACAATGCCACACTTGAGTGCATCAATTAGTCCTCCGGAAAGAGCGATCAAGCGCGAATACCCAAGCCGCGATACCCCCTCCTGATCATTTTCTCAAGGCAGGACCATACCGGAAACCCGTCCCAGATCAGTGTTTGAATAGCCTCTGGCCCGCAAAGGCCATGGTTACGTTTGCCTCGTTGCACGCCTCAATCACTTCGAAATCGCGCTCGGACCCACCAGGTTGTATAATCCCGGTAACGCCCTCCTTTATAGCGGCGTCCACACCGTCTCTGAATGGAAAAAACCCGTCCGATACGACAACGGACCCTATGAGTCCCGCCTTCCGTTCTCTGGTAAACCGCTCTATTTCGATGAGATCCTCCATCTTCCGCTTCCCCCTGTCCGCCTCCAACCTGAATACCGCGTATGGAACCCCGTATTTCTTGAATACCTCGGCATCCATGAACTTCTTGTAGGCTTTGAAGGTAGCGACCTCCACCACACCTACCCTGTCCTGTTCTCCTGTTCCGATAGCGATGGTAGCCTCGTCCTTTATGAAAAGAGCGGAATTGGAGCTTACGCCTGATTCCACGTACCACCCGAACAGCATATCGGTATATTCTCTGTCCGTGGGCGCCCTCCTGATCCGGTACGTTTCGCCTTTATAGACCGTTTCCGCAGGCTTCAGGTCCTCCTTGCCCTTAATCCTGAAAGGCTGGGATTCCTGAATGATGAGTCCACCGTCCATCAAAGACTTAATATCAATGTACCTCTTCGTCTTGAATGCTTGAAGTCGCGCAATATTGTCGATCTTGAGTATCCTAAGATTCTTCCATTTTTTTAAAATATCAATAGCATCCCCTTCAAAATCGGGTGCGGCCACCACCTCAAAGTAATACGGCGCCATAGCTTTTGCCGTCTCAGCATCCAGCGCCTTACTGAATACCACCGCTCCTCCGAATGCGGCGATCCTGTCGCACCAGAACGCCTTTTCGAATGCTTCCGCCGAGGTAGCACCATAAGCCACACCGCACGGGTTATTATGCTTCATGATCGCACACGCAGACTTACGGTCGAGAAATTTGAGGATATTAAGGGCATTATCAACGTCTGTCAGGTTGATCTTTCCCGGGTGTTTTCCCACCTGCAACATATCTTTTTCGGTTATCTTGCTGGTTAGACCTCCGTCGAAATCGAAGAATTTGACATCCCCGAGGATAATATTGCCGTTTATCAATTCATACATGGCTGCCGCCTGGTCCGGATTTTCTCCGTACCTGATTCCTCTCTCTACATTGCAATTCTCATCGGCATCGAAAATATTCCAAATCCTTTTTTTGTACACAAGGGTCTGCCCGCCCATATCAATCTTCATGGTGTCGGGAAAGTTGTCCTTTACGACCTTCTTGTACATCCCTTTAATATCGTCCACGGCGCCCCCATTGTATGGTTTAATATTCTTAATTTCGACAAACCAGAAGTTTCCGTCTGTAAAGAGTACCCAGGTTCGGCGGTGCTTATCGGCTTATACCGAGAAGCATCTTTGCCACGGATGCTGCGTCGAGTCCTTCCGCCGCGTAGGCCTCCTCGGCATCGTCCGACACTCCGTACGCCTTTACTCCTAAAGACTCCATCCGACCTGTATACCCATGACTTAGAAGATACGTTGCAATGCGCGGCGCGATCCCTGTGAGGACATTATGATCTTCATAGGTAACCACTAGGGGGAGTCCGCGGAGTTTTTTCATCACTTCCCCGTCAACCTCCTTCACGCTCGACATATTGACAACACCAACGTACATGTCTTCCCGTTCTAATATCTCCGATACATGAAGGGCTTTGTGTACCATTCCCCCGTAGGCGATGATAACCCCATCCTTCCCTTCCTTTAATACATCCATTGTGCCATACTGATATTCATATCCGTCTCCGTAGAATGCGGACCGGTCACTCCTCACGGTAACACCCCAGCGGGACCGGCCCATAGCCACCAGAAAATTCCCTTTGCTGGCCGCTACGTACCGCGTCACCCTGTCCATCTGATTCGGATCGCACGGCACAATTACCTTGAAGTTGTGTAAGTTATTTGCTAGGCCTATGTAGTCTACGCATTGATGCGTTTTCCCGTCTTGACCAACATCAAGACCCACATGAGTGAGAATAAGCTTGAGGTTGGCCTTGTTTATATCGTTAAGCCTCTGCTGGTTGTAGGTCTCATCTATTCCGAAGGCCCCAAAATCGGCAAAAAACGTAAGGATACCATCGGTCGACAGGGCACCAGCAATGGTGGCAGTGTTATGTTCCTGGATGCCACCCTGAAAGAAATACTCGGGAAAAACTTTCGCAAAATCGGCCGTTTTCACGGAACTTGCTAAATCACAGTCAAAAACACAGATAATATTGCCTTTAGGTATATTCCTTTCCGCCAAGTCTTTCAGCGCTTTGCCGAAAGCTGTTCTGTTGTCAATCTTGTCCTCGTCGGAGTAAGTGAAGGGAATGCCGGGGTCTATTGCGATCTCTTTATCTCTCATAGGGATTTTCCATGAACACTGACCATTCCTGTTCACCTTGTATGTCTCAAAATCGTCTTTCAGTCCAAGAGTCCGCAAGGCTTCCCTATATTCACTTTCGTTAAGCGGACTACCGTGATATTTTTCCTTGTTTTCCATAAAAGGTATGCCCTTCCCCATTATGGTATGGGCAATAATACAGGTAGGGTTTTCATTGATTCTGGTCCTTTTAAAAGCCCGGTAAACCTCATCATAATTATGACCATCAATTTCAAGAACATCCCATCCATCAGAGAGATAGTTCTCGGCAATATTCTGCGGCATTACAGAATCTATGGCCCCACTGATCTGAAGACCGTTATAATCAACGATTACCGTGATATTTAAAAGGCCAAATTTCTTGGCAAACCGCCTTGCCTCCGAGATCTGCCCTTTTTGCTGTTCACCATCCCCCATAAACACGTATATATGAGAGTCTTCACCTCGTATTTTCGAACCTATTGCAAATCCGCAACCTGCGGAAAGCCCCTGTCCAAGATTCCCTGTCGACCAATCTATGAAGGGTATACCCTTTACCACATGTCCCTCAAAGGGACTCCGAGCCTTTCTGAAAAAAGTAACGACCTCATCACGCGGAAGATGTCCAAGCCTCGCGAGGCTCGAGTAAACGCCGGGGGATGTGTGACCATGGCTGACCACAATACGGTCCCTGGGTTCCCCTGTCAGTCTCGCATATGAAAAAAGCACAAGATACATGTCGAGGGACGAGATAGATCCTCCAGGGTGACCTGAGCCAGCCAGTCTCGTCATCGTTATAATATCGCCTTTTGCAAGACGCGAAAGCTCGCTGAGCTTCTGACAATCCGCCTCACTAAGTTTTTCTTTTTCAAACATTCGCCTTTCCTCCTAGCAAGTAATCACAGTAGTCCCGTATAAGACACCTTTCACATTCGGGTTTCCGCGCCAGACAGATGTAACGGCCATGAAGGGTGACGAGAAGGGAGAATTTCAGCCAGTCCCCTTCCGTAACCTTCTGTTTCAGGTCCTTTTCTATCTTCTCCGGATTTTTGTTACTCGTAAGACCTACCCTGTTTGAAACCCTGATCACATGAGTATCGACTATAACCGCAGGTTTTCTGAAGGCGATTCCTGCAATCAAATTTGCGGATTTCCTTCCTATCCCCTTAATCGTCGCAAGGGCAACAACGTCTTCGGGTATATGACCGCCGAAGCGTTCTTCCACTTCGGTCGCGATATTCTTGATAGCCTTCGCCTTCTTTTTGAAGAAGCCGGTTGGTCTGATATCCTCTTCAAGCTCTTCAAGTGGAACACGGAGGTAATCCGTGAATCCTTTATATTTCTTAAAAAGTATAGGTGTAGTTCTGTTCACCCGCTCGTCCGTACATTGCGCAGACAAAACAGTTGCCACGACAAGTTCAAGGGGCGTACCAAATTTCAGCTCGTTCCTTTCCTCCCCGTGCATCTTTCTCAGGGCAGCTATTATCACATTTATGTTTTTTTCCATATTGCAACTCCACGAGCGAGTGTATTTCTTATATCACTAACACCCTGTGTATTCAATATGTCATTAAACTTCTGTCGCCCATTGCGGGTAATTCCAACTCCGCACACAATTTAGGTGGTTCCCGATGTAGATTGCGGCGTCATGTCATGGTTTATGGAAACCATTGCGCCACACTTTTAATCGTACTTGAAGTGCCTCCAGTCGATATCAATCAGCACCAACTCGCATTCGCTCCATGAGCACATTGTTCTTTCTAGGGCTGTACTGTCAATGAAGGTTCATCACGTCCACGCCAGAGACCCGTCTCTGGATAAAGAGCAATCGGCCCGTAGGTACCTGGCATGGTCCTAAAAGATCCTCCATGGCCTTCGTATAATCCATCGCTTCCATTTGCTTTATGCTGAAGCCCGAATGAACCGATCTATCGTAAAGAGGATCTAATCATCTTAATCCAAACTGCCGTCGGAAGGAATATGCCGGCCTCTTCAAAAAAATGCGGATCAGCTTTCAGGCCATGCCTCTATATCATAAGTAGCAAAATCAACCGGGGAAAAAGATAGCGGATAGCGATACAGAAAAACATACTACATGGAAAGAAAAGTCAAATGCCATATAGACTCAATTCCATGTATTCTGTGGTTTTGCTATTCGCTATTTGTCTTGCAAATAGCCTAAAACTGTTTAAAATAATCTTAAATTATCGACAGAGCAGAACATGGATAGGGAAGAAGCACAAAAAGAAATAACATTTCTAAGAAAAGACCTGGACTATCATAATTACCGTTACTATGTCCTAGACGATCCGGTAATCTCCGATGCAGAGTATGACAGAATGATGAGAAATCTGCAGACTTTGGAAGAGGAATACCAGGAGTTGGTTACACCTAATTCTCCAACCAGGAGAGTAGGCACAAGACCGCTCAGCGAGTTCTCCACCGTCACCCATACTATGCCAATGCTTAGTCTCGCAAACGCCATGACCCTGGATGAGATGGCGGATTTTGATAGACGTATAAAGAGACTCCTCAACGTGAGTGAAGTCGAGTACGCAATGGAGGCAAAGATAGATGGTCTCGCCGTTGAACTGGTATACATAGATGGCTTATTCTCGCTTGGGTCTACAAGAGGAGACGGGTACACGGGGGAAGACATTACACAGAACCTGAAGACCATCAGGTCGATTCCCATGAGACTCATCAGCGATCATGGCATTCCTGTCCCGGAAAGGCTTGAGGTAAGAGGCGAGGTATACATGGGGAAAAAAGAGTTTGAGGTTTTGAACAGGAGAAGAGGGCAGGCAGGTGAGACTCTATTCGCCAATCCAAGAAATGCCGCGGCCGGTTCAGTGAGACAACTCGATCCCAGGATTACTGCGAAGAGGAATCTTAACGCATTCTTTTACGCGCCAGGACAGATAACCGGCATATCAGTGAGTACTCACCTAGAATTTCTCGATAACCTCCGAAAGTGGGGATTCCGCGTGAACGAATATGCGAAACTCCTCACCGGTCTCGACGAGGTCTTGTCTTACTACGATCTGATTTACGGCAAGAGAGAAGAAATACCATATGAAATTGATGGGACCGTGGTAAAAGTAAACAGATTAGACCACCAGGCACGCCTGGGGACGGTATCCCGGTCTCCACGATGGGCAATTGCCTACAAATTTGAGGCCCAAGAAGAGACCACCGTCATAAAGGATATCATCGTCAGCGTTGGAAGGACAGGTGCGCTTACCCCTGTTGCCATGCTGCAACCAGTCTACGTATCCGGCGTCGAGGTATCAAGGGCGACACTACACAACGAGGACGAAATCGGAAGAAAGAATATCATGGTGGGCGACACGGTCATTGTCAGGCGGGCGGGTGATGTTATCCCTGAAGTAGTAAAAGTGATACCGGAGAAAAGAACCGGGATGGAACGGTGTTTTGCCATACCTGATAGATGTCCCGTATGCAGCGAAGTTGTGGTAAGGCCGCCGGGGGAAGCGATCAGGCGATGTGTAAATATCAACTGTCCGGCCCAGATAAAGGGTAGCATAGAGCATTTCTCATCCAAGAGGGCGATGGACATAGACGGTCTTGGAACCAAGCTGATTGAACAACTGGTGGACAAAAGAATTGTGAAGGACGTTTCCGACCTTTATTACCTCACAAAAGAAATGCTTGTGAGTATGGAGAGAATGGCGGATAAATCTGCTAGAAAAATAGTAGATGCTATTGAAGCGTCCAAGAGCAGGTCATGGGCCAGGTTCATATACGGTCTCGGTATAAGGAATGTAGGGGAACATATTTCGGGACTCCTCGCGGAACGATATGAGGGTATCGATATCCTCATATCCGCGACACGGGAAGAATTGATGGCCATCCCGGAAATAGGCCCAGAGGCAGCTTACAGTATTATATCCTTTTTTGGCGATGAAAAGAACCTCGCCACGATCGAAAGAATGCGCAAAAAAGGTGTTGTAGTAAAACAGGAGAAGCTCCACAGGCGGAGTCTGGATGGCATGACTTTCGTCTTCACCGGCACCATGAACAAGATGGCGCGGGAGGATGCACGAAGGATGGTAGAGGATCTGGGCGCGAAGACCGCTTCCTCGGTGAGCAAAAAAATTGATTACATTGTCATCGGGGAAGAAGCAGGCTCGAAACTGGAAAAAGCTCGCGAGCTGAATATAAGGACTCTTACAGAGGACGAATTCCTACATCTCATACAAAAGGCTTGACTCACCAAGCCCTTGGGTAGTAAATAGTGAATCAACAAAATGAAATGGTCGGCTGTCGGCTGTATCGTCAGTATGCTGGGTAGCGACCCTTCACAATTCTTCCGCAAAGAGAGAAGTGCTAAGTCTAAAAATTCCGGTAAAGAGGCCTTCGCATGTTGGCAATCATCGCAGGAACATCGTTAATAGAGTCTGCCCTTTTTGCGGCGTGGAAGAATACCTCCGTGCAGACACCTTACGGCGGAGTAACGGTAAAAACCGACAGTAAACATTGGTTTTTACAGAGACACGGGGACCCTCCCATGCCGCCCCACCGCATAAACCATCGCGCTCACATATGGGCACTTAAGATGCTAAAGGTTACTGAGATCGTAGCTTTCAACTCGGTGGGAAGCCTGAAACTGAAAATTGAGCCTGCCGCGCTCGTGCTACCCCATGATTTTATATCTCCATGGGATGTCCCTACCATGTTCGACCATGAAATGAGATTCACGGTCCCCGAAATGGACACGGCTCTCAGGAGCCATCTTGAGGGGGTCTGCCGTGAACTGGGTTTTGACGTGGTCGATGGTGGAGTCTATATACAGACCAAGGGTCCAAGACTCGAAACCAAAGCCGAGATCCGTTATCTACGGAGACTTGGTGACATCGTAGGAATGACAATGGCATCTGAGGCAACCCTTTGTACGGAAGTGGGGCTGCACTATACAAGTCTGTGTTCTGTTGATAATTACTGTAACGGCATCAGCAAAGTACCGTTAACAGTCAAGGAGATAGAAACCAACGTGCTCAAAAACAGTGAAAGACTGGAGTCTATAATCAACGGCATTATCTCGAAGGACTTTAAGAATAGATGAAGATACTCGTTAAAGGAGCGTTTCTGGACGGACAGCAAAGAGACGTCTTTCTCGAAAACGGCACGATCCAGGAAATATCGGAAAATTGCAAACGCGAGGCGGACCACACAGTCGACGGAAGAGGTAAAGTCCTTTTACCTTCTTTCATAAACGGGCATACCCATTCGGCCATGACGCTTTTCAGAGGATATGCCGACGATATGCCCCTTAAGCCCTGGCTGGAACAAAAAATATGGCCCCTTGAGGCCAAACTGACGGAAGAGGATGTTTATTGGGGAGCGAAACTTGCCTGCTTGGAGATGATAAAGAACGGAATCACTGTCTTCAACGACATGTACTGGTTCTGGGAAGCCACCGCGAAAGCAGTGCGTGACATGGGGATCAGAGGCTTCATTGGTGCCGTTTTCATAGACATGTTTGATCAGAACAAATGCCAGCAGGAGATCGATAATAATATAAGGCTGTTCGAGATTTCGGAAAAATATCGGCCCCATGTGACATTTACCTTCGGTCCTCATGCCGTCTATACAGTCTGCAAGGAGAGCCTCCAATGGATGCGCGATTTCTCCGAAAAACACGATATTCTAATCCATATGCATCTTTCGGAGACCGGTGAGGAAGACACGTTCGCTCAAGAGCGATATGGGATGTCGCCCGTCGGGTTTCTCGATTCCATGGATATTCTCTCACAAAGGTTTTTGGGATGTCATGGTTGCTGGCTCACTGAAAAGGACTGTGATCTGCTCAAGACAAAAGGTGTAAGTCTTGTTCATAATCCGGTCTCCAACATGAAGCTTGCAGTAGGCAAGTTTTTTCCTTATCGTAGTATCGCGGAGCGGGCGATCCCTTTTTGTCTCGGGACCGATGGATGCGCTTCCAACAACCACTTGGACCTCATAGAATCAATGAAATTTGCCTCCCTATTGGCAAAGTTTTCCACCGGAGATCCTACTGCCCTTCCCGCCAAGGAAGTATTCAGAATAGCCACTGAAGACGCGGCCCTCATATTCGGACTGGGTAACTGGAGAATCAAAGTTGGATGCAATCCCGATCTTATTCTCGTTGATCCGGCACGGCCGGAGTTGACCCCAGGCTTCGACATCTATTCAGACGTAGTCTATTCCTCGAATGGTTATATTGTGGATACAGTGATTTCAATGGGTAAAGTAGTGATGGAAAACAGGTGTGTGCCCGATGAGAGCGAAATTATTAAGAACGCCAAAATGGTGTCAAAAGCCTTGGTTGCACGATAATAGTCTTCGGAGACCGGCAAATATAAACGAACAGGATATTTTGGATTTCAGGCAATTGTTATGAGGTTTGTATGTAATGTGATGCTCGAAAAACCGACAAAATTAGTTAATGATGTTCTAAGGATGTTAGGGCTATACACGGTCTATATAAAAACAGGGCAGGAATTCGACAAATTTATCGCCCTCCACGAACAGACACCATACTGGCTGTTTAGCGGAGATTGTGCGTTAGATTCGGCGAACACATCGTGTTCGTGTGGCTCACAGGCCGAAAGACCAGTTCAGAGAATCCACCACGTGATTGATCCGTACGTGGGGCCCAGTGCATCGAATGTAACGTACGCCTAATCCGAATCCCAAGAGAGGAAATCGAGCCTTATATGCCCGAATTTGCTTTCATCGCTACGAACGCTTCAGGCAATACCCGTTTGCCGGAAAGTCTATTATGAGAAGGAACCCACGCATCACAAATATCTGATTCATGAAGGAGGCCGCCATTGACTGAAACACACGGCGAGACGAGCATTGACGAGATTATAAGCATCTTGAGGAACTACCTGAAAGATGCTGTCCCTGTGGTCACCAGATTGTCACAGAAAAGGAGAGACCCGTTCATTGTTCTAGTGGGCACCCTTTTAAGTCTCAGAACGAAAGACGAAACCACAGATCGGGCCATAGGGAGATTGATGGCACGGGCAAAAACACCCTTGGAGATACTCAGCCTTAAAGATGAAGAACTGCAAGAGCTTATTTATCCTGTAGGTTTTTACAGAAACAAAACTAAGACCCTGAAAGAAGTGTCAAAAATAATCCTGGAAAAGTATCAAGGTGTAGTGCCCGACACGGTAGATGAGTTGCTGAACATAAGAGGGGTGGGAAGAAAGACGGCCAGCCTTGTGCTCAATGAAGGATATGCCAAGCCTGCCATTTGCGTGGACACGCACGTACACAGGATTTCCAACCGGCTTGCTATTGTCGAAACACGTAATCCCCACCAGACCGAGAACGATCTAACAGGTGTGCTTCCGCAAAAATACTGGATTATTTTCAATACACTCCTTGTCGTTTTCGGACAGAAGGTGTGCACACCCATCTCTCCTTTTTGCAGTACCTGCCCTCTGAATCATCTCTGTCCACAGGCAGGCGTGACGACTCATCGGTAGATCGTCTCACAACAAATTATATACCAGCTATTTCGTCCTGTATACGAAAAACTGAACAATTACGAATGGAACAATATTATGGACAACGAGAACATTTTGTGGAATTTACCATGCAATTTAATTCTCAGCGAGACAAACAGGTAAAAAGAGCGTCTTGAGAGGTGAGACGTTACCTTAAACGCTGCCTCACTTTTTTAACTATAATGGCAATTCCCCATTCTAGGGCAAAGCCGCTACGAGTAAATATTTGGATTATTGGACTCGTCTTATGTTCCTTTATCTGCTATCTGCCTTTCAGGGGTAAGGCATGCAATTAGCGTTGGGGAGTAAATACCATAGAATACTATTATGGGATGCGAAAAACTTTTTTATCTATCCTCCCAGTTCAAAGAGATGAAAATGGTTATACAGTCTCTTAAAAGAGCGGATCAGTAATTCTCAAGGCTGCTTTCAATCAAATCCATAAAGGAATTTTTAGAAAGTACATACTTTGAAATGCAGGTGCCCTTGATATTTGATTCATTTAAGAAACAGGCGAGAGTGTGTCCGTATTTGATATCAATGTATGATGGGAGACTGGGATAGACAGCCAGGAGGGGGAGGGAGGAGATCAGTCTATACTTTACATAGAGAGAAAGAATATTGTATAGTATTGCGCGACAACAAAACATTCGACCATGCAATACAGTTCGTTGGTCCCCCAACCATACAGAATGACCTGATAGCACGGTTACGTTAAGAGGTGAAGAGTTATGTCTGAAACAAATTTCGAAAGCACTGGTATGGTCGACGACTTGAGCAACAAGGAGTTGATAAAAGAAGAGCAGTTTGCCGAACTGTTCGAAAAGAGCGGAACGCTGTCAAAGAGACTTGATCCAGGCCAGAAGATTAAGTCCACAGTGGTGAGCATTTCAGGGGATTTTGTGTATGTGGATCTGGGGGGGAAAAGTGAGGGAGTTGTAGATCTCAGCGAGTTCCTGGATGAAAATTCCAACTGCACCATCAAGACAGGAGATGAATTGGAGGTCTTCTTCATTTCAGTACAGAATGGCCTCAAAAAGCTTACCACACTTATTCGCGGACTTTCCACCGTCGACCTGTCCGGTATACATGATGCCTACGAGGCAGGCTTACCCGTGAGCGGCAAGGTTACAGGAGAACTCAAGGGCGGCTTTGAGGTACACATCGGAAAAGTGAGATGCTTTTGCCCCTTCTCTCAGATTGATCTCAGAGGAAGCAAGGATGGGGGGGTATATGTGGGTAAGACTTTTGCATTTCGGGTCCTCGAATATGAAGAAGACGGTCGCAATATCATCCTTTCGAGACGGACCCTTTTGGAGGAAGAGAGACGGGCGCAGATAGACACCCTCAAGAAAAGTCTCCAAGTCGGCATGGAAGTGCCCGCCAAGGTCCGTTCCATTCAAAGTTTCGGTGCTTTTGTGGACCTCGGCGGCATCGACGGTCTCATACCAATGAGCGAGCTTGCGTGGGACCGCTCGGAAAAGGCCAAAGACATACTTTCCGTTGGACAAGAAGTCATCGCAAAAATTATAGCTCTCGATTGGGAGAAAGATCGACTAACCCTCAGTTTGAAGGCAATGCAGGCTGATCCATGGCTCTTGGTGGCAGAAAAATACTCGCCTGATATGGCGGTCACGGGAAAAATTGTAAGACTCGCTCCATTCGGAGTTTTTGTTTCGCTTGAACCGGGCATTGACGGGCTGCTACATATATCCAAACTGGCTGGAGGGAGAAGGATCAAACATCCGAAAGAGGTAGTTGAAGTCGGTCAGGAAGTTGAAGTATTTATCCTTGAAGTCGATGCGAACAACAGAAAAATATCGCTCTCGATGAAAAAAAAGATAGAGAAAGATAGGCTGCCCATGCCTCAAATAGGTGAAATTCTGCGCGGAACCGTCGAAAGGGTAATGCCCTACGGGCTTTTTCTGAATACAGAGAGTGGCGTGACCGGGTTCATACCAAACTCTGAGATGGGAACCCCCAAGGGAACCAATCATAGTCGAATGTTCCCTGAAGGTACGCCAATGGAGGTCGTAGTCACGACAATTGATGAAGCCCACGGCAAAGTCACGTTCAGCCGTAGCGGTGTCGAAGAAAAGGTGGCACAGGATGAGTACGTTCAGTACAAGGACAAGGTGAAAAAACAGGAAACATCGTCCGGTGGATTCGGAAGCCTTGGCGAGCTCATCATGGCAAAGTTAGGCGAAGTAAAAAGGTAGTTCGCCTAACATCCATAAATCTGGAGATCCGTCCGGAGGGTCCTCATAATCTGACTTAACTGAAATCTATCCTCAAACCTGATGATATTCTTCCGATGTATACAATATGACATAGGAGGAATGGATGATGACCACGCAGAAAAAACGATCAGGCATTAATACGAGGACCTTCACGATTGAGTAAGGGAGTTGTTTTTTATAAAGGAGTTGTAGCGGATGTAAGGATGCAAGTCTCTTTAGAAAAGTGACCCCTGCCATTGCCACCCAGAGTCTGGGGGATCATTCATGATCTTTAAGGAAGCACAACAAACTTGAAGCTTAAGCATATGCGTTCTACGCGGTAGTTTATAGCCACACTCCATTACAGTAAGAACAGCCTATCCGCATATCAGGTTCTGTCCAGATAGTTTCGCAAATTAGTTCGCGGCCGATGGAAGATAGAGTTTATCCAACCATATCACCGGATTCAAACTCGTAGCTCTCAAAATGCTTCATGCTCATGTATTTTTTGTTACCCCACTTGAGTGCCTGCAACATGGCGCAACCTCGCGCAGACCAGCATCAATGCGGACTTCCGCGCCAACAGCCCTTGTCCGGCGGCGGATCTCCCGATTCAGACGCTCTATTAGTCTTAATCCAATGCTCGCTAAAATACGTCAATGTTTCCTCAATACTGCCCTTCCGCTTCCGACAGCTCGGAGTTCATCAACAACGGGGCATGGGCCTTTTCCTGCGCGGGCATGGATGTTTAGTCACCGAGAACACGTTACGATAGAAATCTTCCAACATCCCTCGGCTCTTCCAGCTTCATCTCCCTTCAGCCATTGGAAGCAGCTTCTTTCATGCCTTTCACGGTAGCCACGCGGCGATCAGGATACTGACGTTCTCATTCATCCACATAAACGTAAAGATATTTCCCTCCAGTCAATGGTCTGTTCCGCCAAGCCTCAATGTGGACGTTTAAGACTTTCGTACACCACAGGGGCCTCCGTGATGTCCTCCATCCGGCGGACACCCCGGTTTTCGCGGTCTCAAATGCCATCCCCTTCAGCTTTGGGATTTTGAGCGTCACATCACCGGAGGAGTGGCCACTTCGGTAGCCCTGGCGCTGTACGTTCGTATTTAGCGGCTATAGCACCTCCTGTTCCAACAGACTGTTTAGCGTTTCTTCCACACTACCGAAGACTAACTCCTTCAGCTCATCCTTTATGACTCCCTCGTTTAGTTGTATGATTTTCTTAGGCATGGTTCGCGGACTCCTTTCGGTTTAAATGATGTTTTGCAACGCCATTTTACCTATTGGCCGCGAACCTGTCTTTATTCAATTTGCAAAATTTATCAGCTTATCGCATACCACACATTTTTACGTAAAGTTCTGTTAAGAGTAGACATAGACTTAAATGATGATTGACTCGCATGAAACTCGCATGGAGCGGACGCGTTCTGGGAAATAGTCCGTCTTACGGACCCTTCTCAACGCCCTTACCATATATCGAGGACACGATATCGGATACAAGAAAACGGTACAGCAAAGAAAAGAGGTATCGGATTGATATGGTGGGTAAGGCAAATTACCATCGTCTCCGCATCTACAAAAGAGAGGGGTCCCTAATTCAAGGAACCCCTCTCCCAATACCGTTCGAACAAAGATATTTCTATGCGATACTCGCCAGCTTTTCCTGGAGATTCTTCGTGAACACCTTTTCTGTGTCTTTTGCTTTCTGTTTCATTACCCTGTCGCCGAACATCGCAAGTTTTCCGACAATTGTCACATTCACTTTATAGGAGAACTCAACTTCGCCGGGAGCCGTTTCTTTGAGATCAAGGAATGTCTTCTGCTTGAAGTGACCAAGCTTCGTCATATCCTCGCCTTCGCCCTCAAACTCGGCATGGGTCGGTTTTTCAATTTTTATTTTTTTTGTTACGAATTTCAACTTGACCGATATGATCCCGACTCTCTGTTTTACCACGCTCTCAAAGCTCATATCGTCGATAATCTTGACTGACTCCGTGCCAGGTATACACATCATGACGGTTTCTGGTTGCATGAGAAAATCAAACAGCTTTTCGATCGGCGCTTTGACCGTAAATCCACCTTCAATTATCATGAAAGCCTCCTTTTATTCAAAACGTTGCTAATGTTCCCGTTTACTTTTTCAGGCTTGCTTGCGCCTTCTCGATAAGCTCCGCAACTGTCTGATAGCTCTGATTTCCGGGATTCAATGCTTGTTCAACCAGCAGGTCCTTGAAATTTACGCCCTGTGAGTCAACCCAGTCCCGGTGTTTTTTGTCGCCTGTTCCAAACACGTGTCGCGCCGCCTGCAAGCTCACTTCATACTGTTTGCCACATACGGGGCATCTATATTTTAACTCAATAGCCATTGCATACCTCCTCTCTACTCATTCGGTATTTGTTTTACTTGCCGACTTTTTCTTTTTCTGCCTTCTCTCTCAATGCCTCCACGATCATATGCGGTCTGATCGGGCATTCCTTTATCTGAATGCCGAGGGCATTGAAGATAGCGTTGCCTATTGCCGCTGCCGTCGGGTTTGTAAGGCCTTCGCCGGCTTCCTTCGCACCGTACGGTCCTTCCGGCTCATACGTGTCGATTTCGGCGATAGGGACAGGCGGCATTTCCGTGGCTCTGATCATTTTGTAGTCGACCAGGTTCGGATTCATAAGCTTGCCGTCTTCGTATGGCATATACTCAAGATAACCATAGCCCGCTGCCATGGAGAACGCGCCTTCCAACTGACCGGTAAGGCCCAGATGGTTGATCGGCGTCCCGCAGTCATGGGCGGTGAGACTGTCAATAAGGTCAATTTTGCCTGTCTCCGGATCAATTTCAACTTCCACACCTTGCAGCATATAACTGTAAGCCGGAGATATCATACCTTTTCTATGAGGAGTGTAATAACCCCTGCCTACGATCCTCTGTCCATCCTTACCGCGAAGGGCTATCTTAACCAGTTCTTCAAAGGGCATGCCTCTCTCAGGACGTGCTACAATATGTACCCACCGATCCGCGATGTCGAGGTCGTATACTATATTTAAGCCCATTTTCGCCAGCGCGAATTCTAAAAGTTGGTGTTTTGCATCTTCACACGCCCTCTTTGTCGCATTACCGGTCATTAGAGTCTGTCTGGAACCCCATGCACCGAGGTCAGCCGGACAGTGGTCGGTGTCGCCTGAATGAACCTTTATATCCTCAACTTTGACTCCGAGCGTTTCTGCGGCGATTATTGCCATCGTCGTGTTAGAACCCTGGCCGATCTCTGTTGCGCCTATATGAAGCTCAACGGTTGCATCCTGATTGATGGTAACAACAGCTGAAGAGAATGAATACGGAGTATCAAACCAGTTGAAGATGCCACCCGACATAAAACCTGCAGCCGAGAAACCAAGACCTCTATTGGGAGGAAGACCGCCAGCTTTCTTCTTGGTAAGCCAGTCCTGCATGATCGTGAATGCCTCGTCGAGACCACAGCTGGCGATAAACGCCTGGCCCGGGACTTCGTAACCGGCGTAGTGACCGTTTTTCCGTCTCATCTCGACCGGGTCAAGACCAAGGTCTTTCGCGATCCACTCAAGCTGCTGTTCGGAACAAAACAACGCCTGGGGTGCGCCAAAACCACGCATGGAGGTTGACGGAAGGGTGTTCGTGTAAACTCTGTATCCGTCGTACCGGTATCCGCCCCACCTGTAAGGAAAGGAGTGGAAGAAGCCGGTCAGGTATAAGGCTGTTGCCCCCATACCTGTGTATGCACCGCCGTTGCTCACAACCCTTGACTCACGGGCAAGGAATGTACCGTCTTTTGATACGCCGGTACGGACCCAATAGTGCATCGGGGTTCTACGCTTGGAGGCAATGAAATCCTCCTCTCTGCTGAATACAACCTTCACAGGTCTGAAAGTCTTCATGCTGAGAATAGATGAGCAGAAAACTGCGCCGTCAAGCTCAAACTTACCGCCGAAACCACCGCCCACATACTGTGCGATGACGCGGATATCACCCTCTCTCATGCCCAGTACACCAGCCATAAGGGCTTGTATGTAATATGCAGACTGGTTCGAATGCCAAATGGTAAGTTTTTTCTCGGGAGTGTAACTGGCCACTGCAGACCTGGTCTCCATGCACATATGTGCCTGGCCGCCACAGAAAAAGTGGTCTTCTCTGATATAGTCGGCCTTCTCAAAACCACCTTCCACGTCACCCCACTCGATATGCCGGGTAACATTGATATTTCTCTCCACACCTTCATGAAGCTCCGGCGCACCCTTCTTCATGGCTTCGTACGGCTCAAACACACCATCAAGCACATCGTACTCAACATCAATAAAGTCAAGGGCTTTTTCCGCGATTTCCTCTGTAATTGCCGCTACTGCGCATACAGGTTCACCGATGTAGCGAACCTTGTCAATCGGAAGAATCTGCTCATCACAAAGCTCGTTGAACCGCCGCCAGATACCCTGCTTTACGCCAAGCGTGTCTTTCCCCGTCACCACGGCCTTTACACCGTTCATCGCCAGGGCTTTGCTTGCATCGATACTTATTATTTTTGCATGAGCATGCGGACTCCGAAGGATCTTTCCGTAGAGCATACCGGGCAGTTTCACGTCGAAACTGTATGTCGCCCGGCCCGTCACCTTCGCAATGCCATCGATATTATGAACGTGGGTATTAATAACGTGCAGTTTTTCTTTCGCCAGACTTGTGGTTGTCATAGTGAGTCCTCCTTGTACATACCTTTTGCCACCCGCTCGACAGCCCGAACAATGCTATTGTAACCGGTGCAGCGACAGATATTGCCTTCTATGGCCTCTTTGATCTCATCAACAGTAGGTTTCGGGTTCTCAATGAGCAGCCCTGATGTAGCCATCAGCATACCTGAGGTACAGAAACCACACTGATAGGAACCTTCGTCCAGGAATGCGTTCTGGATAGGGGCAAGTTTCCCATTTGCCTCAAGCCCCTCGGAAGTAGTGATTTCCATACCTATACACTGCATTGCTAGTATGGAACACGCCTTTACGGCCAGACCGTTCACGAGCACCGTACAAGCTCCGCAAGAAACCGTTTCGCAACCCCTTTTCGTCCCGGTAAGCCCGATATGATCTCTTATGGCTTCAACAAGAAGGGTTTTGGGGTTTACGTAAAGTTCATACTCTACTTTATTGACCGACAATTTTATCTCTTTCTTTTCCATACTGTATAAACCTCCCTACCCTAATTTGACAGCCTGTTCCCAAGCCTGTTTTGCCAAACGCTTCGTCAGGACTTTGATCAGGTGCCGTCTGAAATCATCGGATGCATGGATATCGGACACAGGATCCGCATCTCCGCCTGCGGCCTCGCCGGCCTCCGCAAAGATGGCATCATCGGGCTTCTTGCCAATAAGAACCTTCTCTGCACTTTTCGCGCGAATCGGTGTTACTCCCGCATTGCCAAGTACAACTCTCGCGTCGGTGATCATTCCTGATGCGTCTACAACCACTTTCGCAGCCACACCCACGATGCCCATGTCATTCTGTAGAAGGTTAAATTTCTTGTATACACATGCGGTCTTCGGGGTCATAGGAGGAACCTGGACCTCAAGGATCATTTCGTCATGTTCCATTGCAGTTTCAAACAGGTCGGTATAGAACTCTTCAAGTTCCATAACCCTCTCACCTTTATTCGATCCCACCTTTATTTTTGCCCCTAGCGCAATCAGCACGGGAGCCGGGTCGCCTGCAGCGTCTGCGTGAGCCAGGTTGCCACCGATCGTTCCCCAGTTACGCGTCTGAACTGAGGCAAGTCTTTCTTCCATTTTAGGCAGAATAGAATATTTCTCTTTAAGCAGCGCCGACGTTTCTATACTCTTGTGGGTTGTAGTAGCGCCCATTTTTAGACCTTCTTTGTCGTCATACTTGATATAATCAAGCTCTTTCAAGCCTTTGATGTCGATCAGGTGGTTCGTGACAATAAGGCCCTGCCGCATGACAATAAGCAGTGATTGACCGCCGCAGATAATCTTACAATCGTCCACATGATCTGAAAGCATGGTCAACGCTTCCTGGACCGTGCCTGGTCTTAGGTACGTAAAATCATGTATCATGTTTATCTCCTTTCCGTAATACTTTCTTAGCTGTTTTTAAACCGTAAATTTAGCCGCCGCCAACAGTAGTTTCTTGACAAGTCCTGATTGCTCGCCCTTGAACCTGCAGCTCACTCTGTTTGACTTTTCCACACTATTTTTGCTTCCGTGAGGTTCTCCTCCCTTTCTTCAAGGTCCTTGAGCCGCATGTTGCTATAGATAAGCTCCTGAGGAAACTCAAACTTCAGATGGGCGCATCCGTACGTCGGCTTCGGTCTGGCTGCCTTTAGGTGCCTTGCTGCTTTACAAATCTGCGAATGCCTGCCAATGTAAATTGGGCATTCTTTGCACAATTTATTTGAAAACGGACAGGCTCCTGAAACTCTTGTCATCTACTTGCTCACCTCCTTTAGTAATTTTATTTTAACTGCCACTCCTAAAACTGCAATATGAAATCGGCACTTACGGCGCCGCTATTTTTATTAGTGAATCGGCTCTATCAAAATAAATTATCTGTTTTGACTATACAACAATATTTGTATTCATATCAAGATATTTCTCAATTATACATCTCGGTTTTATGTTCCTATTCAGAAACACCTCATTACCTCATTCCGTTCAGTTTGCTTGGATTCCAACAGCCCACTTTTAGCTACATCCAGTTCCCGGACTTCACCTCGATAAGGCGATCGCCAGCGCACTTCCTTCACTCTCTTAATTGTCTGAGGATATCCTTCTTTGTTGCCATTTCGGCATCGTGAGTTCCTTCTGGTTTTCTCACTCCTTAAACGGCTTCATCCACACTCAGCGTATTCCACAAATTTATCGCGTACCAAGGATACCTACAGATAGTATACCCATAGAGAATCAAATTCGTCTTTAACTGTGAGCATCCATTTGTGGCAGTCCGGTCCATAATACAACGGTCCCTAAGGTGCATTGGCTGGTAAGGGACTAAGAAACATTCCTTTTTATATTCATCTTTGAGAAGGATTGGTGCCACGGAGATCTTGTTTACATCAAGATGATAAAAATGGTTGTTTGCCAGAAAAAGAAGCCCCCCTGCCAGTGAAGGGGGGGGATGGCAGGAGGGGCTGTCCAAAACGCCCTACTAAGAGGTATCTCAGACATATATATCATAACACATTTCCACGTTTACTACAAGCTTTCTCTAAAACAGGCGGTTCACAGGAGATACACGGAACGAAACGCCAGTTCTGCCGGCCCTAACTGCAGAAAGGCCCTGCTGACGGTTCGATTCCTAGATCCCATAGTGCGCGTAACTCTTTAATAGAAGGGAACTATTTACCGTACTTTCAAGGAAGAGGGAGCAAAAATTTGCAACACCTGGCCCCAATCTAAACAACCCGCATAAAATTACGTTTCGTAGTAGGACGATTATTAGAGCCAACAAGTTCTTCCCGGGATCAGGACCTTTTCTCTCGAGAGCCAAGTTTCTTTGCTGATGCTTTTTCCTTCTCCTTTTTCTTTGCCTCAGTCATCTGTCTTTTTTGGCTGGTTAACTCGGCCTGATGTTTCTGATGGGCCTTTACCGCATCAATCTCGGCCCGCAATTGCAGGATTTCAGACTTCAATTTGTTGCGTTCTCTATTGGAGGCTTCGATTTTGGCATCGGAACTCGTCTGGAAACCTGCCAGTTGCCCTCCTACTCCTTTTAGCTCACTGACCTCGGTGGCGAGACCAGACACTGTATTCTCAAGAAAGAGCAATCTAATCCCGACAAGAACGATCAATATAACAAGGATTATAGGAAAAACCGGCACTTTTTTGAGGACAGACGGCATCTTGCTACCCTTAGGCGGCACTACCTTTGTCTTTCTTCCGCGATCCGCGGTATATCCTCCGGGAACGTCTATGTCATTCATCAACACAGCTTTATCATCTTCATCAAATACCGGCATTTTCGCTCTCCTTTTATATATAAGTCTACCGATAATTATCACAGTTCATCCTCTCATGCCACAAAAATCGTCTCCTTTGTACTGAACTGCCCGCAAACAAAGGGATTCCAGAATGTGAGACTTACGGTCCACAGGTGAACCCCGAAAATTCTTGACAATCGCGGCTAAAAACGTTAATTTTCAGCAGGTTATGGATAGGACCCTCCTCCTTAATACCAGTTTTGAGCCGATAAACGTTCTACCATGGAAAAAGGCGGTTACCCTTATATTTCTCGGAAAAGTTGAGGTCTTAAAAGAATACGAACGGGAAATAAAGGGAGTATCCGCCACCATGCGACATCCGGCAGTAATCAGATTGCTCAGGCTTGTACGAAACCGTCACATAAACGTCAAGTTTTCAAGAAAGAATATTTTCTTAAGGGATAACTACACTTGTCAGTATTGCGGGAAAAAATTCGAACCCAAAAGCCTGACATGCGATCACATAATTCCCCGGTCAAGAGGCGGTACAGCGGAATGGACCAATATTGTCACGTCGTGTCTCCACTGCAACGTCAAGAAGGGCGACAAGATGCCGGATGAGGCAGGCATGAGTCCTCGAAAAAGACCATCAAGGCCTCGCGGATTTTATATGCTTATGCTCCTTGTGGGCGTAAATGTAATGCCTGATTATTGGAAAGACTATATATTTTCGAGGGATTAATATGGAAAAAATTTGGGCGCCATGGAGAATGGAATATGTCGGCAGTGAGCCAAAGGATGACAAAAAGTGCTTCCTTTGCATTGATGAAGTCGATGATGAACAGTCGCTCGTCGTGGGACGGAAAGGCAGGGCCTTCGTGATTATGAACCGCTACCCCTATACGAATGGCCATACGATGGTCGTTCCGGCAAGACACGTTGGTACGCTGGAGGACCTGCCCGACGAGGAGGCTCTTGACATGATCCGGCTCGTGAAGATCATGTCAATTATCTATAAAAGAGACTTCAACGTCCATGGTCTCAATATCGGTATAAACTCAGGGCGGGCGGCTGGTGCGGGTCTGGAGGAGCACTTCCACATTCACATTGTACCCAGATGGTTCGGTGATACCAATTTTATGCCTGTCATGGGAGACGTGAGAGTCATCTCCGAACACATTATGGACTCATATGAAAGATTAAAGAGAAGATTCGTTGAACAGGCGCTTTGATCCTTCCCGTCCAGTCTTATCCCCCCATGATATAATCTATGCCTTCACAAAAAACTTGTCGGATGATCTTGCTCTCCCCAAGAGGGCAATAGTTACCTTCAATAAAGGAGATCTGAATTACATCCTGAGTCAATCAAAAGGCATACCGGTGGAGGCTTGGTCACGTTTCAGACAGATATACCGTCTCAATGGCTTTAAGACGGTTATCACTCGCTCTTATTTCGGAGGACCCAATATTTCAGCCCTCGTGGAAGAACTTGCCGCTTTCGGGGTGGCAGAGTTCGTGATGTGGGGGTATTGCGGTGGAATTGATCCGGCTTTGGCGATAGGAGACATCCTCGTGGCTACGGGTGCTCTGCGGGAAGACGGTGTTTCTTTTCACTATATGGAGGGCAATGACGCCATGGTATCTTCCAGCTGGCTTAATTCGTGGGTGACAAACGCAAGAGATGAAGGATTCCACTCAGGTACGGTATGGAGTTGCGATGCCATCTACAGAGAAACGGCTGGCAAAGTTATGCGATACAGGGAACTGGGTATCAGCGGCGTGGAGATGGAAACTGCCTCTTTTTACAGCGTATGCAATTACCTTGGAATCAGAGGGATCGTCTTTCTCGTCGTGTCTGATTTACTTACTGAAGATTCCTGGACACCAGGCTTCCGAACGAAGTCTTTCAGAGCAGGCGTGAAAAAACTTGCGCAATTCATTCTCAACCAGGCCATATGCTAATCGGCAATAAAAAAGAGGCCGATACTCCGTCGGCCTCTTTACATTCTTGAATCGCCCTAAACCGAACTTATCTTTTCGGCTTTCAGACAGAAACTACCTTCACCGCTACTTTTTCACGGCTTTTTTTATAATCACAAACCCATTACTGGGACCAGGAATAGCTCCCTCAACCATAAGAATATTTGTGTCACCTCGTACATCTATCACCTTCAGGTTCTGTACCGTAACCCTTTTCGAACCCATATGCCCAGGCATTTTCTTTCCTTTAATGGTACGCCCCGGCGTCATGTTCTGCCCGATAGAACCTCCATGCCTGAAAAACTCATGCGTGCCCCGTGACGCAGGCGCCCCTTTAAAGTGATGTCGTTTTACAACGCCCGCAAACCCCTTACCTTTCGATGTACCCGTCACATCTACAAACTCTCCGGGCTCGAATATTTCCACCGAAATCTCGCCGCCAAGTTCATAGGCTTCCAGTCCCTCCGCATCAACCCTGAACTCCCTCAGTAATGCCCTTGGCAAAACATTCGCTTTTTTAAAGTGACCGTTCGCCGGTTTATTTACCCGTTTCACCTTTTCTATTTCTTCAAACCCGAGTTGAATCCCATCATATCCATCACCGGAGACGGTTTTTTTCTGCACCACCGCACATGGACCAGCCTTAATTACGGTCACAGGTATAGCGCTGCCGTCCTCCCCGAATATTTGTGTCATTCCGAGTTTTCTACCAAGCAATCCAATTCCCATTTTCCTTCACCTCCGAAAAGTTTAAAATAATAGTAAAAAAAGATAGTAAAGTCAAGGAGAAATACGGGTAACCCCTTGAAGGGATGCACGTTATGAATAGCTAATACACAGTCTTGCAGTACAGAGTACCATAATTTCACCGGATTCTGTTACAATATATCGACATGACTGATATGCTGCCTGCAAGCAAAGAGGATCTGACCGCACGGGGATGGGAAACTCTTGATATTATTCTGGTCACCGGAGACGCCTATGTGGATCACCCCTCATATGGAGCCGCCGTAATAGGAAGACTCCTTGAGTCGGCAGGTTTCAGGGTCGGTATCATTGCCCAGCCGGACTGGAAAAGTGTCGACGATTTTACACGTTTAGGAAAACCAAGACTTTTTTTCGGAGTCACTTCCGGGAATCTTGATTCTATGGTGTCCAATTACACATCCCACAAAAGACGAAGAAAGGTGGACGTCTACTCTCCAGGAGGAAGACCGGGTCTAAGACCAGACCGGGCCGTAATAGTCTACGCAAACAGGATAAGAGAGGCTTTCCACGACACGGCCATTGTCATAGGCGGCATTGAGGCGAGCCTCAGGAGGATGTCCCATTACGACTGGTGGGATAATAAAGTGCGTAGGTCCATTCTCCTGGACACAAGAGCCGATATCCTCGTCTACGGGATGGGTGAACGGCCGATCGTCGAGATCGCCCGGCGCATGACGGAGGGAGCCGATCTTTACGGAATTCCCGGCACCGTCATCGTAAGAAAAGAGGCGCCTCTGTCCGATGGCCCCATTCACATGCCGACCTACGAAGAGACCAGGGATGACAAGAAGAAGTTTAGCTCGGCATTCAAGATTTTCTATGCGAACCAAGATCCTTTCACCGGAAAAATTCTCACCCAACGTCACGACAGGCGATATGTAATCCAGTTCCCTCCTTCCCCTCCCCTCTCCAGAGATAACCTGGATGCCATATACGGACTTCCGTTCACACGAACAGCTCACGCTTCACATAAGGAAGACAAACCGCCTCCCGGCCTAGAAACGGTCAAATTCTCCATAATTTCTCACAGGGGCTGTTGCGGTGCCTGCAGTTTCTGCTCATTATCGCTGCATCAAGGCATGATTGTCCAGTCGAGAAGCGAGAAGTCCATCCTTGACGAGGCAAAAAAAATCTCCGAAATGAAGGACTTCAAGGGCACAATTACGGATGTGGGAGGTCCTACGGCCAACCTGTACGGGTCACAATGTCCGTTATGGCTGGAAAAAGGTCATTGCGGCAAAAGAGATTGCCTGATCCCGGTGAAATGCAAAAACCTCAGGCTCGGCTACAGGGAAAGCATGGAGCTTTATCGGACGATCCTCTCTCTCCCAAAAGTCAAGCACATGTTTATAGAAAGCGGTATCCGGTACGACCTCCTTGTCGACAAGGAGACAACGGATTATTTCGAATACCTCTGCCGGCATCATGTTGGCGGTCAGATGAAAGTTGCCCCAGAACATTCGGTGGATTCGGTTCTAAGGGTCATGAACAAACCTGACTTTCAGGTCTATCAGAGATTTATCCACAAATTCAAGGAGATACAGAACCGGATCCGGAAGGACCAATATGTGGTGAACTATTTTATAAGCGCACACCCGGGAGCGACAATAGAGAATGAAAATAGCCTCTCAATGTATCTCCGGGAACGAAAGATGCATCCCGAGCAGGTTCAGGATTTTACCCCCCTGCCCTCCACTGTGGCAAGTTGCATGTACTACACTGAAGAACATCCCTTTACCGGAGAAACCCTACATGTGGCAAAATCCTTTGAGGAACGGGAGATACACAGGGCTCTCATCCAGCGCAGACATTCAAAGAACAGGAGGCCAGCACATAACATATCGAATTCATTATCTAATAGCCGCCGCAAATAGAATGATTGCCAAAAAATTACTTGACATTTATCAGAGCAAAAGTTAGTAATATTTCTTATGCGATTGTTTAGAATGTCAAAATTTACCTCAATCTCCGTGATAATAACCGCTGTTTTGCTTTTTACCGTGGTCACAGCGGTCCGGGTGTTCAGCGATGAGATCCGCAAAGACGATGCCTACGTTAAAGAAAAGATCGTCGATTATCTCAAATCAAAAAAGGTACGAACTTCCGAAGATAAACTCAAGACGATAGCCGACAGGGTTTATGAAGAATCCCGGGAATGCGGCGTTGACTACAGACTCATTCTTGCAGTGATGAAGGTGGAAAGCAATTTCAGGAGTGATGCTGTCTCAAAGCGCGGTGCACGGGGGCTTCTCCAGATAATGCCATCTCTGGCGCGACACGTTTCGAAAGACATGGGCATACAAGTGAAGGGATCAAAAACGCTCAACGAGCCGGAAAAGAACATAAAAATAGGAGTAAACCATATCTCAAGTCTTCTGGAGAAATTTGAGAACCTGAAGACAGCCCTTCATGCGTATAATGTAGGGTCTTATAAGATCAGAAATAAAGTGTCCAAAGATTATGCTCCCGACACGCCTTTCACCAGAAAAGTGCTACACGAGTATAACCAAATGCTCGTCGTTCTCCCCGATCTTGAGGAAGAGGAATAGTTCACATTCAAGGCGCCTCCGGTCTAGGTTTAAGCCATTTAAACGAAAATCTTGCCCGGGTTCAGTATGTTGTTGGGATCAAAAAGCTGTTTTATTTTTTTCAGGACTGTAATGATTTCGGAAGAAAGTTCCATATCAAGATAAGCGGCCTTGGAGATACCTATCCCGTGTTCTCCGGACAGGGTGCCTCCGAGCTTCAATGCCTCGGTGAAAATCTCTTTCACCGCTTTCTCCGCTTTTTCCCTGTCTTCTCTCGTATCTTTTATCATAATGTTCACATGGAAGTTGCCGTCACCGGCATGGCCAAAACTCAGAATAGGTATGCCGAACCACTTCCCCATCTCTTCAAGGGCATGGATGAGAGCGGGAATATTTGAACGGGGTACTACCACATCTTCAGCTATCTTCACTGGATTTATATTGAAGAGCGCCTGTGAAAGAGTGCGTCTCGCCTGCCACAACTTATCTGCCTCCTTCGGGTTTCTGGTCATACGGCAATCTACTGCCCTATATTCAAGCATAATTTCTTTCACTTTTTCAGCCTGGGAGTTGATGGATTGTTCATCGCCGTCCACTTCAATAAGAAGGAGACCACCCACATCCTCTGGAATACCCATAGGGTTGGCCTGCTCGCTGCAACGGATCGAAGCCCGATCCATAAATTCGATGGTAGAGGGCACAACCCGCGCGGCAATCGTGGCAGAGACTGCCTCTGCGGCCTCGTCGACCTCTGCAAATAAAGCCAGGATCGTGGCTCTCGCCTCGGGCAGCGGTATCAGCTTAAGGATGATTTTCGTTACCACACCGAGCGTCCCTTCGCTGCCTACGAAGAGTCTGGCAAGATCATAACCCACTACTCCCTTCATGGTTCGAACTCCAGGATTGATGATTTCACCGGTTGGGAGCACAACCTCTAGGCCGAGCACGTAGTCCCGTGTGACGCCGTACTTCAACGAATTAGGTCCCCCGGCGCACTCCGCGATGTTCCCGCCTATGCTCGAATATTTATATGAAGCCGGGTCGGGAGGATAAAAAAGGCCATGTTTCGCAGTCTCCTCCTGAAGAATAAAAGTGACTACTCCCGGCTCCACCACTGCTATCAGATTCTTTGGATCGATTTCGAGTATTCTGTTCATCCTAGTAAAAGAAATAACAATCCCTCCAGACAGAGAGATGGAACCTCCGGTCAATCCGGTACCAGAACCCCTAGGAATCACCGGGATCAGATGTGTATTGGCCAGAATGAGAATACGAGATACTTCATCTGCCGACGAAGGAAGGACCACCAGATCCGGGACTGCTCCGTCTGTTCTCGCATCATATGAATAGCACCGTCTCTCCTCAAGGGAAGCGCGGACATTTTCCTGCCCCACAATGCCTGCAATCTCATCGATAATTCTTTTTTCCATTTCTTCCTCTTATTCTCCGTAGCATCGATTAATGGGCAAGACCCCTGCCACCAATTAGGTGCCAGACCGCCTATAGATATTATACAAAAAACCGTTATAAATCAAGGGGGAATGGGTGGCAGGGACAGTTCCTTCGGCCCAAAAAGTGGTAGGCATTTTTAAGAACCTGTTTCTTTAAGGAGCTTTTGTGATACCTTGTCCAGTATATGAATTGAGGAAAAATGAAGAGTGCCTTTATAGAGATTGACCCCATGGGCTGCCAGAAAGATGGTCTTTATGCCAGCGTTTGCCTAAAGGTTTTCTCGGAAAAATCCCTCGGTTCCACCACGACTACTGAGCGGGAAAAATTCTGTAACTCCTGTGGTCATTGCGTAAAAGTATGTCTTTTCAAGGTAATAAAGGCGCATAGCTACTGTCCGGCCGAGCGACTCCACGAGTCAAAAAAACAGTCTCATGCCCGGCTATGGTTAGATCTATGAATTGATGTGACAAGGCGCTCGACAAAACAGTTCCGGGATAAATATGTGGAAAACAAAACCATCAAGAGAATGATTGACTACACCCATTTCTTATAGGAAAGCATACTTCAGAGATAATACCATGATGGACAGGTGAGTTCGGCTCATAATGCATGCTTACCTCCCACCCTCTCGGGTCGGGTAGCCTTTACACAGGTTATATTGTCACAGACCTGGGTTGCTTCGTTTGATTAATACTCCCACCCAACATCTATGCCAGATTAGCGCTCGTAGATCTGGAAATGAGATTTCCACAAAATCATTCGATTGAAAGAAATCTTTCGCTATGGTAATAAATTAGCAAATTTTGCCACAACATCATTGGCTGTACGCAAGAAAGAGGAGGATAATACCCTGCATGATTGATACCGAGGCTACACCTCAAAGCGACTTTATCCGTGAGATCATTGAAGACGATCTTACGACGAACAAAAACGGGGGTCACGTTGCCACACGCTTTCCTCCTGAACCTAACGGCTATCTCCATATCGGTCATGCCAAATCAGTGTGTCTCAATTTCGGAATCGCCGCCCAGCATGGCGGTACGTGCAATCTTCGCATAGATGATACCGATCCGAGCGGTGAATCCCTTGAATTCGTGGACTCCATAATTGAGGATGTTCAATGGCTCGGCTTCGACTGGCAGGACCGACTCTTTTATGCTTCCGACTATTTCGAGAAACTTTACGAGTTCGCCGTAATGCTGATCAAGGCGGGTAAAGCATATGTCTGCAGTCTTAGCGCGGATAAGATCAGGGAGTATCGTGGAACTCTGACGGAACCTGGAAGAGAAAGCCCTTACAGGAACCGCTCGGCAGAGGAAAATCTGGATCTCTTCAACCGGATGAGGGCAGGCGAATTTCCGGACGGCGCTCACGTCTTAAGGGCAAAAATCGATATGTCGTCGCCCAACATCACCATGCGTGACCCCGTCATTTACCGGATCAAGCGATCGCCCCACTATCGGACCGGCTTACAATGGATCGTATACCCCATGTATGATTTTGCCCACTGCCTTTCCGATGCGTTAGAGAACATCACCTACTCTATCTGCACTCTTGAGTTCGAGAACAACCGGCCTCTTTATGATTGGATAGTGGATCAACTCATTTCTGAACCCCAACCCCGGCAGATTGAGTTTGCCCGTCTCAACCTGAGCTACACGGTTCTGAGCAAGAGAAGGCTCATTGAGCTGGTGGAGCAGAAATCTGTGAAAGGTTGGGATGATCCCCGGATGCCCACCATCGCGGGAATGAGAAGGCGCGGATACACGCCCCAAGCTATCAAGGATTTCTGCACAAGGATCGGGGTGGCGAAAAACGACAATCTGGTTGACATGTCTTTACTCGAAAGTTGCGTCCGCAACGACCTAAACGAGCATGCACCCCGCGTCATGGTGGTGCTCAGACCTCTTCGTCTCGTGATCGATAATTATCCCGAAGGGCAGGTGGAAAGTTTTGAGTGTCCCAATCATCCTCAGAATCCCACCTTTGGAACACGGATGGTACCATTTTCCAAAGTTCTATACATAGAAACCGACGACTTCGTGGAAGACCCTCCCAAGAAGTATAAACGCCTAAGTCCAGGCAAAGAGGTCCGCCTGAGAAACTCATACGTGGTGAAATATTCAGGCACAGTGAAGGACGATAAAACAGGCGAAATAGTTGAGGTGCATTGCACTTACGACCCTGCAACAAGAAACGGCATCCCTTCTGACGGGCGTAAAGTCGAAGGCGTCATTCATTGGGTATCGGTGGATCATTCAATTGCCGTCGAAGCTAGATTGTATGATCGCCTGTTTCTGGTACCCAATCCAGCAGCCTCGGGCGATTCATTTTTCAACCATCTCAATCCGGCATCACTGCAGACAGTGGCAGGGTGCCGCGCCGAGGTAAGTCTTGATGTTGCTAGGCCAGGAACTATGTACCAATTTGAAAGGCTTGGATATTTCTCTGTTGATCCCGTTGATTCATCTGCAGGAAAACCCGTTTTCAACCGGGTAGTACCTCTTCGTGATTCCTGGGCCAGATTGTCGGAGCGGGAAAAAGGTTAAGTTATTCTGCCCGGAAGGATCGACAAGTCCCGCTCAGGACATTTATTCTTCAGGGCAGATGGAACATCTCTGGGATTACTTCGGAAAGAACGGGTAATATAATATATCCATGACCTCAGGGATAGTTTTGTAGCGCTCTTTTCTGGTTCACACATTTTTTTATACTTCTTGGACAAACACCGCCCGTTCCAGCACCTATTATGTGGAAACTGAGGATCCTCGCTCCAAACATTAGCCCATGCCACGCGCGTTTCATGGTCTGAGGCATGGGCGAACACACCTTTCCTGCGGCATCCCTATAGCCCATATATCAGGCTTGCTCGCTTGAAGGTAGTCATGGACGGCGTCCATTTAATGCCTGTTTTTTTCAGCCTTGAGTCGGTCCGCATTCGATTGCCTTCCAGAGGCAACGAGCATCGTATCTCCCTTGAAGTGTTTTTTCTTTTCCTGTCCTGCAGTCTTTCGCGGTAGTAGGTGCAAGGTAAACGCCTTGTAAACCAAAACCACGCGATCAAGCTCAAGCTTCCACCGATCGCAATGACATCATATTCCTTCATCCCACACCTTCTAACAGTAATGACACCGGACGTCAAGAAAATTATGAGGATCGTGAGAAGCCATAGAACAAAATAACCAAAGACTTGCAAGAAGCCTATCAATCCGCTCTACTACCCACAACCTGATCTGACGTTCCCCTGATATACACAATACGATAAGAAGTGTCAAACTGAGTCTGAACGTAGGTAAGCCTTAGCCTCGTCCCACAACTCGTCCATTTTTGCTAAAGAAGCGGTTTTCAAGTCTGTCTTCTGCTCTACGTAATTGAATCTCCTGATAAATTTATCACACGCAAGCCGTAACGCATCTTCAGGGTCGATCCTCTGAAACCTCGCAATATTTACCATGGTAAAAAGCACATCGCCTACCTCTTCCCTCACGGCACTATCTGATCCTGAACGCTCAGCTCTTTCAAGCTCTTCAAGTTCTTCTGACATCTTTTTATGAACGTCGGCCAACTCCATCCAGTCGAACCCGGCCTTTGACGCCCGCCTAGAGATAACATATGCCCTGAGCAGGGCTGGCATTATGCGGGGGACATGGGATAGAGGAGAATAATCGGCGTTTTCCTCTTTTTTCAGCTCTTCCCACCTTTTTTCAACCGACACACCGTCGTGGATCCCTTTGAATACATGTGGGTGCCGATGATACATCTTCTCATGAGTATGAGAGACCACATCCTGTATGTCAAACAGTCCTCTTTCTCGGCAAATCTGGGTTATAAATACGATATGAAAAAGCAAATCGCCAAGCTCTTCTCTTAGAGCCTGTCCGTCATCCCTTTCGATTGCATCTATCAGCTCATACACTTCTTCAAGGAGGTATGTCTTGAATTCCTTAACCGTCTGCTTCTTGTCCCACGGGCATCCCTTATCACCACGAAGAGTCTCCATGAGATTTACGAGTTTTGAGAATTCTTCCATATCACCTCCATGATAGCATCAGTGACCCGCTCCATAACCTGCTTCTGCTCCATGACAATCTTCTCCCCTGCATCTCCCATTCTTTTCCTCATTGTCTCGTCGGTCAGAATACACTCCATTTGAAGAAATAGTTCCTCCCCTGTTTCCACCGTGACTCCCGCTTCACGCTCAATGATTTTGGCGGCTATCTCGCGGAAATTTTCCGTATAGGGACCGAAAATTGCGGGAGTTCCGAAAAAGAGCGGCTCCAGCATGTTCTGACCTCCATAGGGAGCCAGACTTCCGCCCACAAAAGCGACCGCGCTCTTTGCATATATAGAGAGGAGGTCTCCAACAGTGTCGACTATTACGATGGATGGCTTTGCATCTGGAAGCCCACTGTACACGGAATATCTCATCGTATCAAAGGACTCTGCAAACTGCTCTTCAAGGAGCCCTATAAGATGCAGTTCTCTTGGCGCCACAAAAATAAGGAAGTCAGGAAAGCGTCGTTTTAATCTCTTTATGACAGGCGCTATTATGTATACCTCTTTTTCCTTCACGCTTCCGAAGGTAATTATGTTACCTTTTGAAGCACCGCCCCCACCTTCCACATTCCGATAATATTTCATGTTACCCGCATTGACCACTCTCGAAGGGTCCATGCCGATCTCCACATACCGCTCCCTGTGCCCCTCTGATTGGGCTAGCACAAGATCAACATCTGAAAACACCCTTCTCATAAAAAAAGAGAACCGCTTGTATTGCTTCACAGTGCTGTCCGATATCCTCCCGTTCACAATCACAACCGGAATACCTCTCTTTCCAGCGTACCATATAAGATTAGGCCAAATCTCCGTCTCCACAATGACCAAGGCCTTAAAGTTGACGCCGCCGGCAAACCTTCTTATGGAAAACGGTATGTCAAAAGGGAGGGAGTATGCGTGAACGTTGCTCCCTGCTTTGGCCCTCAGAAAGTCTCTGGTATAATACGTATTGGTAGTGACAAGAAATTTTTCCCTGCAGTCCTTCCCGCGCACGCAGTTCAGAAGGTTTTCGGCAATTACCGCTTCCCCCACCGAGGCTGCATGTATCCAGAGGGCCTCTGAAAGCATTGTTTTGGTTTTGGCAGGAAAAAGCCTTTCGCCGAGTGTCCTCCGTATTTTCGGGCTGGCCAAGGAAAAGAAAACAAAAAAAGGAAGAAGCAGATGTATCAGGATATTATATATTATCTTCCACATGCCATTTCGTCTGCGTTGTCCGTCAAAGCGATGAGTTTTTCCTCAAGTTCAATCCTCTTGACTTCAATGTCTTCGGTGGTATCGTTCTTTCCTGCATAGATGGGATCACCCCAGATTATCACTACTTTCGAGAATAGGCGGGGAGCAACGAACCGATCCCAGGAATTAAAAGTTTTTTTTTACTTGCGCCGAAGGTAAGAGGCACTATTGGCTTTCCAGTAAGTTTGGCCAGTTCCACGATGCCTTTCTTGACTTTAAATCGCGGGCCTTTCGGGCCATCCGGGGTTATTGCCACATCAAAACCACGTCTGAGATCACGCATGATCTCTCGCAGAGAGGAGACGGTCCCCTTCCTGTAAGAACCCCTGATGGCTCCAAGGTTAAAATAGGCCATGGTTCTGGCGATAAATTCGCCGTCCCTGTGTCTGCTTATAAGAACCTTGCCCTTCCCGCGCTTGTTCGCAAAGGGCATCATGAGAAGTCTCCCGTGCCAGAAACAGACGATAGCATTCTCTCCACGCTCCCACATGGCACGGAATGCTTCGCTGTATACATAGTCAATCCTCGCTGTCATTCTGAAAAAAAGAAGGAAAAGATAAATTATGGGAGGCAACGCGTTAAGCATGATCATGTATTTCAGTTTTTTAAACACTTTTAGCTCTCTTTCCCATTTTAATGATTTTTTTCTCTGGAGGTTCCCTGAATTGTATATCATAAAGGCTTTTGTACGGCCCATCAATCATTATGAGGTCATCGTGTCTTCCTTGCTGGATAATCGTTCCGCCGTCAAGGACTATTATTCGGTCGGCGTTCATCACGGTGGAAAGCCGATGAGCTATGATGATCGTGGTTCTTCCTTTCATTAGGTTTTCCAAGGCCTTCTGGACCTCCATCTCCGCCTGGGTATCCAGAGCGCTCGTGGCCTCATCAAGAATAAGTATCGGGGCATCCTTGAACAAGGCCCGCGCAATGGCGATCCTCTGTTTTTGACCCCCGGAAAGACGCACCCCCTTCTCACCGACCATGGTATTATATCCTTTGGGCTGCTTCAAAATAAAATCATGGGCAAAGGCCATCTTGGCAGCCTGTTCGATCTTCTCCTGATCCTGGACCCCTCCATAGGCTATGTTGTTTCCTATAGTATCATTAAAAAGTATGACATCCTGTGTAACTAGGGCGATATTTTTCCTGAGGGAGCATAAGGTGACATCTCTGATATCAGTCCCGTCGATCTCCAGAGAACCTTCAGTCACATCATAGAATCGCGGCACTAGATTGGCCAGCGTCGTCTTCCCTGTTCCGCTTTTTCCTACAACCGCAAGGACCTCATTCTTGCTTATCCTCAGATTCACATCCATAAGTACCATTTTCTCGTCGTATTTGAAATAAACGCCCTTGATATCGATTACGCCCTCAACCCTCTCAAGTTCGATGGCACTCTCGTTTTCCCTTATTTCAGGCTCACGGTCAATGATCTCAAAGACTCTCTGACTAGCAGCAAGCCCCTGCTGTATATTATGATTTTCCCTGTTAAGTCTCTTTATGGGTTCGTACAGCATGAGGAGTGCCGCAGTGAAGGAAAAAAAGTTACCAGGTGTTGAGTTTCCTGCAATTACCGCTTTTCCACCATACCAGATAATCACAGCCATTGCAATGCCACCCAACAACTCCATGATCGGATGAGATAAAGCTCTTACTTTGTAACGTTTCATATTGGCACTAAAAAGGTCCTCGTTTTCCAGCCCGAACCTCCTATTCTCATATTCCTCCATGGAAAAAGCCTTCACGACGCGTTGTCCTGTAATCGTTTCGTGGAGAAAATTGGTCATCTTCGCCATTGATCTCTGGGTTTTTGTACTGATCTTTCTCAATCTTTTCCCAAAGGATACGATGGGATAGATGGCAAATGGCAGAACAACGAAGGCTATGGCGGCAAGTTTCCAGTCTCTGTAGAATACAACAAAGATGAGGCCAAAGATGCTGAAAGCGTCAAGAAGAACTGCTGTGAACGCATCAGAGACGGATGTCTGAATGAGGGTAACATCGTTCATGATGCGCGATATACTTACTCCGGTAGGTGTCTTATCAAAAAATGAAAGAGGCTGTCTCTGAAGACGGTCGAACAACAGATTCCTTATGTCCGTTACTACTTTTTGCCCCACGTAGCCCATTAGATACGCCTGCGCGTAGGTAAAGACTCCTTTAGTCAGGTAAAGGAGAACTACTCCGAATGGGATGAGAAGGAGCATGCTTGCGTTTTTCTCAAAGAAAATATTGTCAAGGACAGGCTTCACCACATAAGCTGTGAGTCCGTTAGCACCTGCCACCAGCGCCATAAACACCATGGCAAAAGCCAACTTCATCCGGTAAGGCTTCAGAAAGCCTAACAATCTAAAATATAGCGCCATATCTATCCTCTAAAAATCGTACAATCGACTCTCCGGCCAAATGATATGAATCTTCGGAACTGAGCCTTCTCTTTATCTCAGTCATCCTTTTTTCAAGTCCCTTTCTTCCATTTTTTAACATATAGAGTGTCTTTTCCACAATATCTCCTGTGCTTATATGCTGGATGAACTCTGGAAATATTTCTTCACCCATGATGATATTGGGGAGACTGATATACTTGACCTTTACAAGCGCTTTCGCAACAACATAAGATAATTTGGAGACTTTGTAGACCACTATCGTAGGGGTGCCGAGAATGGCCGCTTCCAAGGTCGCGCTGCCTGAAGCCATAATGGCGGTATCGGAATAGGACAGCGCATCATAGGAAAGTCCTCTTATGGGGATAACCGACCTCCCGACAGAATATTTTTGGATAATCCGGTCTTCAATGCTGTCGGCAAGAGGAAGGAGAACCTTGAGATTATCTACGCGCATCACCAGTTCATCCGCAACCTCAAGTAGTAGCGGCATATGTCTCGTAAACTCGTTTTCCCTGCTACCCGGCATGATGGTAACCATTGCGTCACCTTCTTTCGCACCCACCATATCGAGAAATTCTTGCCGTCCGAGTTTTGGCTTCACAATGTCCGTAAAAGGATGACCGATGTAGGTGACATCAACTCCGTGGCTGTCATAGAAAGCTTTCTCAAAAGGAAGTATACATATCACATGATCCACAAATTTCTTGATCTTCTTGATCCTCGATTCACGCCACGCCCATAACTGAGGCGGTATAAAATAGATTACTGGTATACCTTCTTTCTTTGCCATGTGCGCAATTTTCAGATTGAATCCAGGAAAATCGACGAGAATGATAAGAGAGGGTTTCTCCTCTATAAGATGCTTTTTCAATCTCCCGTATGCCTCTCTGATATATCTGAGTTTTACAAATATTTCACTTAAACCCGTAAGAGATATGCGTCCATAGTCGTAAATAATCCTGACACCCGCCTCCGCAAGTCGGGTACTGCCTACTCCGCTAAATTTGATGGGCAGCAATCTAGTTATCGCCTTCACGAGATGCAGGGCATGAATCTCTCCGGAAAGTTCGCCGGTCACGAGGACAATCTTATTATTGAAACTTCTGAATTCAGGACCGGCTTGCAATGTACCGATCAATCGAGTCGGCAAGCATAAGGGCGTTCAACCCATCCTCACCCGTGACGCTTGATTTGATTTCGCCTCTGACAGACTGAATAAATTCGGTGAGTTCGTGTTTCACAGCGTCCGCATTTGCGGTTTCATATTCCACCGTTTCCATATTACCGTCACCACCTCTGGAGGCAATCGTCAACCGCCCGCCCAGAAGGTCAATAGAATACTGCGTTTCTTTCTCAAAAACAAGCAATCGCCTCTCCTTTCCTACGGCAACCCTGCTCGCTGTGAGATTCGCAACGCAACCATTTTCAAACTCTATTCTTGCATTTACCATATCAAGTTTTTGGCTCAGAAACGGAAATCCATGAGCCTGGACTGCCTTCACTCGATCTTTAACTATGGAAAGAACGAGATCAATATCGTGGATCATAATATCAAGCACAACGGTTACATCCGTGGACCTTCCGGTAAAAGGACTGACTCTCACTGCCTCGACATACACTGGTTTCTTGATTGCCGGCAAGGCTTTCGCAAAAACAGGATTGAATCGTTCGAGATGACCCACCTGAAACACAAGACCTTTCTTTTTTGCAAGATCAATAAGCTCTCTGGCCTGCTCGACGGTAGAAGTCACCGGTTTCTCAATGAAGACGGACGCCCCATTTTCTAGGGCGGCTTTTCCGACTTCATAGTGAGACTCGGTCGGAGTAGCTATTACCACCGCATCTGATTGTCTTACAATATCTCTATAATCAGTGAAACAGGGGATTTCGTTTTTGGGTAATACCTGACGCGTCCAGGAAGTATTCACATCCACCACACCCAAAATTTCGATGTCTTCCATGGCGCTCAGTTTCTGCAGGTGTATCCTGCCCATGTGTCCCGCGCCGACTAAAGCTATTTTCAACGGCATATACCCCTCTTTGAAGATTTAATAAATTCGATAAGACTATTTACATGTTGGTGTTCTCCGGATATTTCTTCCTGAACAACCCTGAGCGATGTACTGAGCGGCAGGGATGACCTGAAAATAATCCTGTACGCCTTCTTGAGCTGAGTAATATCTTCTTTAGCGAATCCTCGGCGCTCAAGACCCACTACGTTGAGTCCGTACAATTTGGCCCGGTCGCCTGCCGCGATTACAAAGGGGGGCACATCCTTCGGCACTCCGGTTACTCCGCTTATGAATGAGTATTTACCTATCCTGCAGAATTGGTGTACCGCGCAAAGTCCGCCGAATATCACAAAATCGGCAATCTCCACGTGACCTGCCAGCGTCGCGCAATTCGCCATGATTACGTTGTTGCCCACCTTGCAATCATGGGCAATATGGGCATAGGCCATAATGAAGTTATTGTTGCCCACACTGGTCACCCCACCACCGTGCTCGGTCCCCCTGTTTATGGTCACATATTCTTTTATTGTATTGTTGTCTCCCATGACAAGGGTCGTCTCTTCCCCTTTATACGATATATCCTGAGGAGAACCTCCAAGAGATGCGAATGGACTTATAGTACAGTTTTCACCTACCTGAGTGTCTTTGTGCAACACCACATGGGAAAGTAATCTTGTTCCCCTACCAACCCTCACCTTTTCTTCTAAGATGCAGTACGGTCCAATGTGAACATCTTCGCCAATCTCTGCGTCTTTGTGTATTATTGCAGTAGAATCTATCAATATATCTTCTCCCTGTCCGCAACGGATGTCGTAACTTAAACCCCGGACTTGGTATTCCTGCCTTTGAGTCTTCCCTCTCTAGCCGTCTTCCGGTTCTTTCTTTAACATCGCCATTATCCGTGCCTCTGCGGCAACCTCGTTTTCAATGGTCGCCTCTCCCTGGAATATCCAGATACCCCTCTTGTGTTTTACCACATCCACTGTGAGTCTCAATTGATCCCCAGGCACCGCCGGCCTTCTGAAGCGGGCATTATCAATCCCAATAAACAGGACCGACCCTTTCGTGTCAGGAAAACTCTTGAATGCGAGAACTCCTCCCGTCTGAGCCAAGGCCTCAATAATAAGAACACCTGGCATAATAGGTCTGCCGGGAAAGTGCCCTTGAAAGAATGGCTCATTGAATGTCACGTTCTTTATACCTACGATCCTTTTCTCTCGATCATACTCCAAAATCCTGTCTACCAGCAAGAAAGGGTACTTGTGGGGCAAGAGCTTCAGGATCTCGTTAATCTCTACCATTTTCAACCTCCAGATGGAGTTTCTTCTCAATCCGCTTCATCGCAGCAAAAAGTTTCGGCAATCTTTTCAGATAGCCCTGGAGTTTTGCCCACTCTCTGTGGGGCATATGAGGCGTACCCAAAATCAGTGAGTTTTCGGATACGTTACTCGTGATACCTGTTCCTCCGCCTGCTTTTACATTATCGCCGACCGTGACATGATCTCTAACCCCCGCCTGGCCAGCAAGCACCACATTCCTACCGATGACCGCACTCCCCGCGATACCCACCTGGGAAACAATGATAGAGTTTTCACCCACGGAGACGTTATGGGCGATCTGCACAAGATTATCTATCCTTACCCCTTTCCCTATCAAAGTCTTTCCGAGAGACGCCCTGTCAATGGTTGTATTTGCCCCTATTTCCACATCGTCTCCTATTTCCAGAGCACCAAGCTGAGGAATCTTCGCATGGCTCTTCCCGTCCCACATGTAACCGAACCCATCGGCCCCCAGCACCGCCCCCCCATGGACTGTTACTCTTTTGCCAATGACCGTTCCATCGTACACAGTCACGTGGGGATGGATAGTGCTTCCCTCCCCTATTCTCACATTTGCCCCTATATAAACAAAAGGGTATATGGTCACATTCCGCTCAATGACGGTACCTTTTTCTATACAGGCGTATGGATAGATCGAGACCCCATCAGAAATAGCCGCACCATCAGAAACCACGGCCAGAGGATGTATTTTTTTTATGTGCTCTCGTGGCGAGTCAAACAGCTCGGCGATTGTCAAATATGCAAAGGAAGGGTTCTTCACTACGACCAGATTCCTTCCTTTTAAGCCTTCAACGTCTGTTCCTTCTCCTATAACAATAGCAGACGCTCTGCATCCCGTCAGAAGCTTCCTGTATGCAGGATTGGTAAGAACAGCTATCTCACCTTCCTTCGCCTCCCCAATCGTCGAAATACCGGAAAGGAGCACATCCTCTCCAAGAAGATGTCCCCCTACCTGTGCCGCAATTTCCTTAAGACCGATCATTTCTTTGTAGCAGGCTTTTTCCTTGAAGCCTCGTTATAGAGGGTAATGACTTTACTCGTCACATCCAGACTCGGACTACCAAACAGAATTCCAGCCTGGCTCTTCTCCAAAACCATAGAGTATCGCTCTTTTTCGCCCATACTTTTCACAACTTCTTCGAGCTCTTTCAGTATCTTTTGGGTAAATTCCATATCCTTTTGCTGTAACTCCCCCTGGTAGTCATTTGCCAGTCTCTGGTAGTCCTTCAGCTTGGCCTGATACTGTTTATCCTTCTCGGCCCTCGCTTCTGACGTTATCATCGCACCCTGTTTTTCCATCGCATCCTTCAGTTTCTGCAACTCATCCTGCTTGGCGTCAAGATTTTTTTTCAGTTTCTCGGCCTCATCCGTAAGTGATTTCTTCGCTTCTTTGCCCTTCTCTGACTCAAGCATTACCATTTGAAGATCGACATATACGACATTCAATGACTGGGCGAGAGCAGTCATAGGAAGACAAAACATCACGGCTACTGCCACAACGATAGATACCTTTTTCATATATCCTCCAGTTTAGTACTGTGTACCCATTGTAAAATCAAACACACTCCCTTTTTCGTCTTTCTGCGGATTCAGGTTGAATCCGAGTTCTACCCTGATCGGCCCCATAGGTGAAAACCACCTGAGACCAACACCAGCGGTTTTTTTTGCACCGCTTAAGACCCAACCGCCACTCCCTTCAAATCCTGAACCCACGTCAAAGAACAGGACTCCTTTTATTCCCGCAGGCTGATAGATCGGATAAATCCATTCGAAGTTGAAAAACAACTGGTTCGAAGCACCTATCGGATCACCATTTGTGTCTCTCGGCCCAGCATATCCGTATTTGAAACCTCTTACAGTATTTATGCCACCCACATAAAATTTCTCGTAAAGAGGGAGCATCTTACCGCCGTAAGGCCTCAATATGCCCGCTGTCCCCCGCACAAAAAAGATGCTTTCCCAGAATCCTGTCGGTATATACATGGAATATGCGCCAGCTCCTCTCTGAAACTGATTATCTCCAAAGAAGGGGCCACCCGCCAATTCGTAGCTTATCTCATATCTTGAACCTCTCGTGGGATTCATAATGTTGTCTATCCTGTTGCTGAGAAGGCTCACAGCAACACTGCTTGTGGCTAAAGTCCCCTCCTGTTCTCTAATGGTTGGACTCGCATTGAAATCAATATTGGTCACTTGGGTTTTTTCGTACCTGTATCTCAAGCCCGCCTTAATGAAGTCGGTGAGTGGCCTCAGGAACTGAACGCTTCCTCCGATCTGCTTGTAATCGTAATTGTCCATGATTCTTCTGAAGTTGAACGCTGAAAAAGCTGCAGAGATATTCCGGTCAAAAAGATACGGCTCCACAAATGTCAACCTGAATTGCTGCGTAATGCCACCAACGGAAGCAGTAAGAAATGCTTTTCTACCTGTGCCGAGAAGATTCTCCTGAGACACAGCCCCTGTGACGATGGGGCCTTCCGCAGTGCTGTATCCTACACCCATATTCATGCTACCAGTCGGTTTTTCTTCTACTCTGACATCAATGTTAACCTTGTCTGGTTCGTCGGTCTTCGCGATCTTCATATCCACATCTTTAAAATACGTGGTGTTGATCAACAGCATTCTGCCTCTCTTCAACTTAGAAGCAGAAAATCTGTCCCCTTCGGCCAGTCTCATCTCTCTTCTCACCACCTTATCCCGCGTTCTGATATTGCCGAACACGTTGATCCGATTTACAAAAATTTCATGCCCTTTTGCGAACTCAAAGGTAAGATCGACAGTCTTCATTTCGTCATTTATTGAGGTAAGCGGGGTTACGTCACAAAAAGCGTATCCTTTGTCCTGATAAAGGTCGGTAAAGGTAAGTATATCGTTCTGGTAAGACGAAGCACTGAAGGCTTGTCCCGTTTTGGTTTTCATCACCTTCAAGAGCATCACATCATCATAGAGCAGGTCACCTGTAAATTTTATCGCTCCTGTCTTATAAAGTTCGCCTTCGTCAATGGGTATTGTTACGCTTATCGATTTTCCATCTTTCGAAACAGTTACATCGGGAACCTTGACTTTCACTTTTACATAACCGTTGTCGTGGTAATACGCTTCCAGACGTTTCCTATCATCTTCAAGGCTCTCCTCATCAAGAATACCGGATCCGGTGACCCACGAGAGTATGCCTTTCTCTCTCACTTTCATTACCGATTTAAGTTTATCGGCTTTAAACGCATTTATGCCTGTGAACTCTATCTTCCGCACATATGCCTTTTCTGGTTCGTCAATGAGAAACCTAACAACCGCCCGGTAGCCTTCTTCGTACGAAATCTCGTAACCTACTTTCGCGGCGTAATAACCCTTGCTACCGTACAACTTCCGTATTTCATCCATGCTTTCTTTTATCTTCTCGATGTTAAGTACAGTGTTGGTCCTTATCTTAAGCTTCCCTCTTATCTCCGATGTCTTTACCTGCTTGTTGCCTGACACGTAAATCGCCTGTATTGGCGCTCTTTCTATTACTACAAAGGTGACGATCTTCCCATTGTCTGAATCCTTCACATCAATCTGGACGTCGCTGAAAAAACCAGTCCTATAGATGCTTTTCATATCTTCCCTGATTTTTTCGAGATTGAAGGGATCATTTTCTTTGGTTTTAATGGCATTAGCTATGAATCCTTTATCAACACTCTCGTTGCCGGTTATTTCGATCTTGACAATCTTCTCTGTTTCCTGGGGCTTGGCAAACTCCTCCCGTATCCAGGTCTCCGGGGGCTTTATAATCTCCTCCTCCATTACCGCGTCCTTTGCCAATCCGGCCACAGGTAATATCACCGAGAGAAGACATAAAAATATTATCAAGCTTTTCATCGTGCAGCTTGGGAAAGTCATACCTTCACTACGCTTCCGTCAAAATTTCCACAATTAGCAAAACTAACAAAAAAACATCTCATTGTAAAGTAAAAAGACAGGCGGTCGACTTACCCACGCATCCTCGTCAATACGGTTCACGACTGTTTGCCTGGAACCAACTTCCACAACCATTACCAAATTTCTAATCTCTATAATTGACCTCCATGGATACGTTCGCTCCTAGGGTAATAGACCATATGGCCCTCAAAACAATTGCTACGCGCATGGTGGTGTCATTTTTCCTTAGAATAAACGGGAGCAAAGCCAATAACAAGAGATTTCCGAATCAGGTGTTCGTCAAGCTCTCCCATCCGGTTACCTATTCGTCTGCTATACCGTTGAAATGATTGATATCTCTGGTCTCTTTATACAAAAAACATGATCTGTTTCAGTATCGGGCACATTGCCGATCAATGTAGCTGCGTCGGTAATTGTGACGGTCCCGGAGATCACCGCACCGAGGCATATCTCGACGTAATATTTGGATCAACGTCAACTGCGGCTAACAAACAATGGCAAAGAGGGCAAGAAGACTGATCTTACTGAGGCTGACCTGTGTGGCGTCAAGCTGATCAATGCCGTAATTCACGCCCACTATTACCTTCTCTTCATTCAACATAAACTCAACAGCCAACACCGATCAGTTTTCCCGCTAAACCAGTTAGACATATCGGTATCGTTGTACAAGCTTCATTGTCAATACCGGGTGTACTTTTGGAAACACGGCAGCTTCGCTCCTGTTTCTAAAACGGTCCGCCGTTAAATCGCAAGATAGGTCTTCCTAACATAGTCATCTCTGATAAGATCTTCGCTATTTCCCTCCCGAACGATCTTTCCATGCTCAAGAACGTATGTTCTTTCTGTAATTGTAAGGGTATGGTTCACATTCTGCTCCACAAGCAGAATGGTTACCCCCCTTTCATGGATCATCTTTATTACATCAAATATCTGGAGTACGATGGATGGTTGAAGCCCAAACGACGGCTCATCAAGGACAATCAGTCTGGGATTGCTCATGAGCGCCCTTCCGATACAAAGCATCTGTCTCTCCCCGCCGCTCAACGTCTTCGCCTGCTGCTTAAGCCTCTCCTTCAGGCGAGGAAACATTACGAAGATCTCTTCCAATGTCTCGTCAGTATGATTTTTCCTTATATAACCACCGAGATAGAGGTTGTCATAGACGGACATGTCCGGGAATACCTTCGCGCCCTCTGGCACTATAGCTATACCTTGCCCTATGATCTTTTCGGTCCTCATGGATGTTAGGTCAGCGCCGTTGAAAAATATGCCGGAAGCTGGTCCTCTCCTGGATACTTTGACGAGGCCCAGGATCGAATTGAGGAGGGTTGATTTCCCCGCACTATTAGGACCGATAATGGAGACAAGCTCACCCTCCCTTATCTTTGCGTTAATGTCGAAGAGGACCTGAACATCGCCATAAAATGCATCTATATGTCTTACTGAGAGCATATTCTCTCCCCAAGGTATGCAGTGATAACCTTCTCGTCGCTACATACTTCATAGGGGGTTCCCTCCGCTATCTTTTCCCCATAATTGAGCACAATCGTTCTGCCGCATACACCCATTATCGCCTTCATTATGTGTTCAACAATGACTAGGGTCTTGCCTCTTCTTTTCAATTCACGGACGATATCCATACCTTCCTCAAGCTCCATTGGGTTGAGGCCCGCGAGATTTTCATCCATAAGGATCACTTCCGCCCCGGTTCCAAGGGCACGTGCAAGTTCCAGTTTTCTTCTTTTCGGGAGAGATATAGCGGCAGAGTGCATATCTTTCACATCGCTGATCCCCAGAAACTCCATGATCTCATCCGCCTTCTTTTTGGATTCTTTTTTATTAAGACCCTGCCCAAACATAAGGGCCACCATAATATTTTCTTTCACAGTCAAAGCAAGAAAAGGGTGAACTATCTGGGATGTCTTCGTGATTCCCATCCTGCAGATATCGTGGGGTAAAAGGTGTTTTATGCTTCGACCCCTGAACGTTATATCCCCGCCGTCTGACTTATAGATACCTACGATGACGTTGAACAGGGTGGTCTTGCCTGCCCCGTTAGGTCCAATGATTCCGAGAATCTCATTCTCTTCAACATTGAAGGTCACGTTGTTCAAAGCTTTTAATGCCCCAAATGTTTTACACAAAACCCTTATCGACAGAATACTGCTGCTCATTTCCTAACCCTTTTTAGAGAAATAAGCCCTGTAATCCCTCTCGGCAGAAATATAACAATGAACAAAATTATGAATCCAAGAATCAGAAGATATGTGTAAAGAAACCTAGCGCCGATTACCTCATTGGCGATACTCAGCATGGTTGCCCCGAGTACGGGACCGAAGACAGTCCCCGTCCCGCCGAGGAGTGCCATGACGATCATCTGTATGGTGTGGATCACGCTGAATACATCGTTAGGACTGATATAGGTCAGCCAGTACGCATTGATCCCTCCCAGAACCCCGATCATCGCAGACGTAAGGGCGTATACCAACACCTTACAACGCTGCGTATCAATGCCAGCTAGTTCAGCCGAATCCTCAGCCTCTTTGATAGCTTTGAGGGCATACCCAAATTTATGCCCGTTAATAATGTAGACGGTGAGAACAATGAGGAACGCTGTCGCCAGAAACGTGTAATAGAAGAAAGGCTCGCCATGGGCGATAGGCAAAGTGATCCCATGGCTTCCCTCAAAGAGGGTCATTTTAAACGTTCTGTCAGACTCAAGAACAATCTGTTTTGCCGCTTCCGCAAAAGCCAGGGTGGCGATCCCAAAGTAAGCTCCCCGGAGTTTCATGGTATATCTTCCAATAAAAAGGGCAATGGCTCCAGAGAGAATACCTCCCGTGAACACCGCAGGAAAGAAATCGACTCCCCCTCTAGCCATAAGAAGGGCAGTGGCGTAGTTTCCTATGCCGAAATAGCCAACAGCGCCAAAATCGATATACCCTGTAAAACCCGAGGTGAGATTCCAAGCAGAAGCGAGACCTACCCACAGAAATATCATGGAAAGGACTCTGTAATAGTATCCCTCTAACTGAAGCAATGGGAACAGGGCCAACAGAAAGGCTATGGCGGGCCAGACATACGCCTTTGGTTTCATTCTACAATCCCCTTCCCCATAATACCGCGCGGCTTAAGGATAAGTATGATAAAAAGAAGAATAAAGGTAACCGCCACCGAAAGGCCGGAATTGAGGTATGTGGCGGTAAGCGACTGGATCACTCCGAGAAGTATCCCTCCCACAAGAGCCCCGGGGATATACCCCATGCCACCAAGGACTACCACGCAAAACGCGATAATCGTGTACGGCAACCCCATCTGCGGGTAGATAACAAAGTATGTGGACAGGAGCCCCCCCGCCATACCGGTAATTGCCGCCCCCACAGCAAACGTCAGGGCATACACTGCCTTGACATCAATCCCGACAAGCCTGGCCATCTCTTTATCTTGGCTTGCAGCCCTTATCGCCTTGCCGTATCTTGTCTTCTCAAGAAAAAGATACATACCGAAAGTCGTTAGAATTGCGATAACAAAGGTAACGAAACGCGCAATCGGAACCGTTATGGGTCCAAGGGAAAATCCCGTACCCGAATACTCTGTAGTCACGGTCCTGAAATCAGCGCTCCAGAGCAGAAGTGCGAGATTGGCAAGGATCAGGTGCACTCCGAAGGTGCATATGTAGGAGATCATGGGAGGGGACTCAACCACCCTATTGATAAGTATTCGCTGGATGACGTACCCCATAGCTCCTACCGAGATCATTGATAGCGGGAGACTCAGGAACGGATCAATGCCATAAAGCGTAAAAACCCAGTAGGCATTGAAGGCACCGATCATAATGAGTTCACCATGGAAAATGTTCACAATGTTCATTACGCCGAATATGAGGGAAAAACCGCTGCTGTATACGGCGTACACACCTCCCATGAGGAGTCCGTTAATCAGCGCCTGAACAAAAAGCGTCATGCGCTACTTTCTTTCCTTCCACGGTTTCGCAGGATAGACCGGTGGCTTCTCCTGAGCCTCCTTTGGAAAGACCGTGGCCAATCTTCCGCTCTGCACCTGGACGGCCACAGGGGGATGCTCGACGTTGGCCCCGTCAGGACCGAATTTAATCTTGCCATATACGGTCGAAACATCCATTTTATGGAGCTCCTCCATTAACTTTACCCTATCCGCTGCCCCGAGAGGAGGCGTAAAGCCAAGCTTTTCGATGGCCCATTGCTGAACAAGGGCTCCTCCGATAGAGGCGACCTCGACATAGTCAGGATATCGGTTGAATCTCTTGAAATATTTCTCGTTCAATTCCTTTGCCGTCCCGAACACCGCATCTTTATACAGCAAGTTGGGGGCCCATTCCGCAGCCGCCACCACATATTCCGCGTCTTTACCGAGGGATTTTATGAAATCTGGAACTGTAGGCCCGTAGCTGAACGCCACCATTTTAGGCGTGAAATCGACCTCTTTCAGCGCTTTCATAACATTGAGCGCGACTTTGAGATGAGACCCAACGAGGAGTATGTCGGGGTTCTTCTGTTTCACTTTGAAAAGCAATGAATTGTAGTCGTCCAAACTTAGAGGAAAGAGCTCATAATAGACTACGTCTACGCCCTTCGCCTTACAGTATTGCTTGAACCCTTCCGCCGCAAGGGAAGTGAACAGGATATCGGAACCGATAATGGCCGCCGTCTTCGGTCTGGGATTCAGAATATCCACGATCTCGACACAGCCTCGCACTTCCTCGGTTGCCTTTCCTAGGGTCGAAAAATAATATTTGAAGTTCCTTTCAAAAAGCTTGTTCGAGCTAGCACCCCCACTGATCATGGGGTACTTGTACTTCTCGGAAATGACGCTGGCCGCGAACACCGAATCACTCCCAAACCCTCCGAGGATAAGATCGACTTTTTCAAGGGTGGCAAGTCTCTCCACCAATTTGGCGCTCTCGGCTTTATCGCTCTTATCGTCAAAAAACAGAAGCTCGACAGGATATTTCTTTCCTTTGACGGTAATACCCCCCTTGGCATTTATAGTTTCAGCCCAGTAAGTATACGCATCCTTCACAAGATTCCCATCCCTTCCAAAAACCCCCGTCAGAGGAATAGCGCATCCGATCTTGAATTTCGCCTGCTGCGCAAAGCCGGATGCTGGCACAAGGAGAGCCATGACCAAACCAATCAACGCGATCTTCCAATATCTCATAACCGACCTCCTTTGTTTTTTTATCACAATCGTCCCTTGCCGTCCACTTATACCCATCTCAACATAGCAATCTCTTCATCGAGAAATAATTTTATAGAATCCATTCTCGACTTGTCATTTTCGAAGAAGGAATCCTTTTTCGATCTAAACCATAAGAGCGCATATAGCCGGAAGAAACCTACATTCACACTCACATTGCCAGCCCCATACTCACGTATGCATTCTGGACTGCTTTTCCGCCATCTGCTGCAAGACAGGCAGAGTGGCCGAGTTAGTCCCGTTTTTCTCTCCTGTCAAGCAGGAGTCTGGCTCCGGCCAGCAGTCCCGTAGCATGACAACGATATGGTTCTTGCCGTTGCCGTTTAGCGACGGCCTCTTGCCATGCCTGTCATACAATTCAAAAAACTCCTTTAACTATACGTCTGTTACCTTGCCTTGTAGTCCCATCCCCTGCCTCCTTTATATGCTATCTGCCGTTTGGCTCATGATAACCATTCCTGATTCTTGCCGATCCCCGCAAGCTGGCAGTATATCTGTATCACCTCATCTTCGTCGAGGTTATCTGCGTTTCTAAGCTGATCCTCGTTTATGCCAAAAATATCACATAGTTTTTTGATATTAATTGTGCTTGGGGTCATACGATCCCTTTCCAATGCGGTCACTTTGGCTTACCTGACTTGTGGGCTACCCGGTATACCCAGCCTTTCCTCAGGCTAGGCCTGAGATATGCTCAACATCTTAATCTTTTGCCGTTTGGATACCTGTCTACCATCATTTCATTTTGTCATGCCATATTCTCCATTAGCTGATCCTGGGATCAACGGATCTATTAAGGTCACACGCCGGATAGCCCATTTAAGTATATATCTGATGATGGCAGCAGGCTACAAACATCTATGATCACACCGCTTGTGCAGGTACAATAGATCACATCTTTGTCAGGACCCCTTGCCCTCGCGCTGACCCGATAAACCTCACGCCCTTCGCCCTGAGGCCGGACAGCATCACTCTGTTCAATTTCCGTTCTGCTTTATATGAAGACAGTTTGCTGCACGCAAGACATAGGAAACAAAGAAGATACATGTGCCCAGGGATAGACTTCCCTGCTCTCATCTATTATTCTATGGTACAATCGTCCTCGCAACTTTTCATAATGCCAGGCAAAGGTACCTTGAATCCAAGCTTTGTCCTGTCTCTGAACAGAAGATGGCTCCATCCTATTTCCCGTCGATAGACAGCTTCAGTCTTCCGTAATTGTTTCTCATTTCCGGCAGAAACGCCATCGTGTCCTCCTTGAAACAATTAAAATGTAGGCGCAATTACTCAGATCATCACCATAACCGTATCTTAAGTTGCCGATGTTGACCCAGTTATGTGAAATCTGGGAGGAAAAGCATAAACTCTCGTTCTGCTGCACTTTGTACACCCTATCATTTCAAGATCATCTAAAACCAACCGCAGTACAAAGTCAAACCCCTCACTTTCGTGGGAATCAATACATGGGAACCTCCCATGTGCAGAAGGGCTGCATTTCTTTGTTCGTTATGTTCTTTGCCAGGGACTGAATATGCGCATCACACCGCTTAAGACGGGATGTCTATCCGGTCTTTCATATTTGTCGTAACATCGTCATGCGTGGATCCAGTACCCTAGCGATTTTTTTTTGAGCATGGAGATGGACGGGTCTGCCTTGCCCCGTTCCAGTTGAGAGATAATGGAAGGTGCACTTTCCACCAGATCGGAAAGTTGCCTGATATTCAGATTCTTTCCTACCCTCAGCTGCCTGATTCTCTGTCCGATATCCATAGCTAAAGACTGTCTCTTTTAAATACTTTTTAAATTATTAAGTAACAGCTAATTCTTGTCAAGAGAAAAACGGTGAAACACAAAACGATTAGGCGCCATGCAGTATAACGCGCAAAAAGATAAGATAGTTGGAAAAATGAGGACTCTCATTCAGAAAGAGGGGGGGCGAAAGCGAGAAGTTACTCAGGTATGTTCACTCCTGATCTCAACTCAATCAAGGTGACCTCCGGGGGAGACATGAACCGTATCGGAGGACCCCATATGCCTGTTCCCCGGCTTACATACAGCCGTGAGTTTCCACCCAAGTCATAATAGCCCGCAGTAAAAGGAAAGACCATCCTAACTATATAATAGAATGGATAAATTTGCCCTTTATGGGTATGGCCTGAAAGCTGAAGGTCAAACAAACCAAGGGCGCTTTTGTCGATCACCGGCCTGTGTTTGAGTAATAAAGTAAACCGGTCGCGGTCGAGTCCTCCGAGAAGCCTTTTCTCCTCCACGGTCTCATATTGATGGAAATGTATTCCCGTAATATCGTCGACACCAGCCACATTGATTGCCCCTTCTATCGTTACTGCGTCACCCCTCAGGACCTTGAAGCCCGACTCCAGCGCAAATGAGATGAAGTTGGAAATTCCGGCATAAAATTCGTGATTACCCGTAATGGCGAACTTCCCAAATCGAGGCTCCACTTCCATGAATAAACGGGCCAGGCTATTCATAGAATCCGTCTGACCATCAAACAGGTCGCCCGTCGAGACGAGCATATCGGGTTTTGCCTTCTTAATCTCATAAATTATCTTTCGGAGCCTCTCCTCTCGTACTATGAGACCCAAATGTACATCGGAAATCTGGACAATTCTCAAAGAATTCATCCCTCTCGGGAGTTTGTCGGTATGTATCACAATTCGTTCCGTCTTTATACACTCAGCCTCGAAAAACCCATAGCAAGCAATGGACATAGCGCACAACACCGCGATGTAAAAGTAGAGCCTGAAAGCCCCGGTAATAGGCGACAGATCTTTTCCGGCAGTCAAACCGATCAGATAAACCACCAGCCTCCATATATCGAAAAGAACAGAAGCGCAGAAAAAAAGAAAGAACAACCCAAACCAGAAGTAACCCACATAAGCCATGACAATGGCAAATTTATCTAGGCCCACCTTTTCCGACATCCGGACTATAATAGGGGCAAAGAGCATGGTGATTATAAAGAAAGTAAGAAGTATAGTGGACAGCGGACCGAAACCAAAGGCACACCGGGCCTTCATGATAGCGTAAAAATGCATGCTCCCGTAAATAAGAAAAAAGGCAACAAGGAAAAATCTCATTGACTTTGACGGACTACTTTACGTACCATCCTCCCGTTCCTTGATTCAGAAGGCCTGAAGCAACGGACAGTTCCACTCCCCGCCTGAGAACAGGTTGACGGTATTGATGATGAGAGAGAAGACGCCACCATCACAACATCATGGTAATTTTCGTCGTCTCGCCGACATCGCGCGGAACAAAATCTCCCGATGCGATACTTTTTTCAACGAAAATTTGCATAAGTTTACTCTGCCGGTCAGAGACCAAGAAACGGGGCCGCATGATACGCGCCTATTCCAGCCATCAGGGAGAGACAAAACATAAATATAATGGAAAAAACAAACCATCTCCAATTCTCCATCTCATGTCTCATGACGGTAATGGTAGGTGCGCATGGTATAAAAATCATCAGCATAACAAGAAATGCCAACGCCGACGGACGGGTAATCACCGTGGGCAGCACCGATCTCAGTCCTTGCTCTCCCACGTTGTAGAGCACTCCAAGGATCGCTATGGAATTTTCCTTGGCTACGATACTCGACAGCAGGGCTACGATCATCCTCCAGTCAAGACCCATGGGAGCGCCAAGGAAGTCAATCTTGTGTCCGATCCAAGCCAGAACGCTCGTTTCTATTTTTCCGCCCGGTACGTTGGACAGTACCCATATGGCAACAGAAAAAACCATGATAACGGAGCCTGCTTTGCGGATAAACGCCATAGTTCTGCTCCACACCACCAGACCGATGGTTTTCAGATCAGGTCTGTGGTAGAGTGGCAATTCCATAATGAAAGGCACGGGCTCTCCTTTCAGAAACAATCTGCTAATGATCATGCCCGCAACACCTAGGGCAACGATGTTGAGTGCCACAAGGGACCACGATACTACAAGAGCTTTTCTTCCGAAGACGGCAGCGGCAATAAAGGTCATTGCGGCAAGGCGGCCGGTGCAGGGCACGAAAGGGGTAAGGAATATGGTAAGAAGCCTCGCCTTCCGCGACTCCACGATGCGTGCGCCCATTACGGACGGCACATTGCACCCAAACCCAAGACACATGGGCAGGAAGCTTTTTCCGTGGAGTCCTACAATGTGCATGAACCGGTCCATCACAAAAGCAGCGCGGGCCATATAACCCACATTTTCAAGGAAGGCCATGGCAGCAAAGAATATGACGAGCAGTGGGATGAATGTGAGAATAGACCCAACACCACCTACTACTCCGTTAACAAGCAGTCTCATCAGCCATTGAGGGGCAAAGAAAAAATACGTGTCGACCCATTGGCCAAACGTGCCGATAAGATACTCCAACCATTTCTGGGCGGGAAATCCCAGTTCAAAAGTAAGCGCAAAAATAATGCCGAGTATACCCAAGAGGGCGGGAATGCCGATGACGGGGCGGGTAAGAAGGTGATCTATGCGATCCGTTATCAGGACCTGCCCCATCTTGAATCTCGATATGGCAGCGCGCGTTACTTCCTCTATCCAGTCATAGCGACCCCCGACTACAGCTCTCATTGCATCCTCGTGTTTGATCAGAAGGGCGTTGATCTCACTCCATATGCTCACAGGGACTATTTCCTCTATGAGTTGAGAAATCTCCTGGTCACCCTCCATCAATTTTGTTGCCACCCACACGTTCGTAAGAGGGGCCGAAACATACTCTTGGACGAGCCGGATCAGCGTGTGATAAATGGCTCTGTGATCTTCCGATACATCGGGCATTTTAGGATTACAGGAAAGCTCCCCTTTTGCAAGCCTGATCGCCTCCGCGATCAGTTCTTTTATGCCTCTGTTTTTAGTGGCTACCAATTGCACAACGGGCACGCCTATGGCTTTCTCAAGCGCTTTGATATCTATGTGAATCCCCTGCCCCTCGGCCACGTCGGTCATGTTAACTGCCACAATTACGGGAGGACCAAGAAGGAGCAGTTCAGAAAGCAGATACAGACTCCGCTCCAAGGCTGAAGCGTTTACAAGGAGAATTGTCGCATCAGGATGCTCATTGATAATGAAGTCTCTAGCCACTCTCTCCTCTTCGGAGAAAGCGCTCAAGCTGTAAGTTCCGGGAAGATCGACGATCTTAATTTCATATTCGTCTGTTATATATACCCCTTCTTTTCTCTCGACCGTCTTGCCTGGCCAATTACCGATGTGCTGAGAAAGTCCGGTAAGCACGTTGAAGACCGTCGATTTCCCTACATTAGGCTGACCCGCTAGAGCTATAAGGAACGTTTCCCTGCCCGCAAGTTCCGTTGTTCTATCTTCAAGAGGGGTGGCTCTGATAACCAGGATTTGCTCGCCCTGTCCCCTTCCCAGCGCTACTCTCGTGTCCGAAGCAAACACTATGATAAGCCGTCCGCTGTTCCGGAGCACTCTTATTTTAGCCCCGGGCACTATACCCATGGCAGCAAACCTGCTCATGAGGCTTTTGCCGCCCGAAAGGTGGTAGACTATACCTTCATCCCCTTCTGCAAGGTCGGTTATCGGTAATGGTCCTTCATCCATTATTCTTCATCAAGCCTTTTTGAGTATTGAATACATGCAAGCCGAGTCAGGGAAGCACGGCACAATGTTAATTATTACTATGTCTCATGGGCGAGTGTCAATTGGAACCCTTCGGCCGGTACCGACAATTACCGCTTCTAGGAAGAATCGGTCCCGCCGTGACAGCTCAGGTTCAATCTGGAGCGACAAGATTCTCGCCGGCGCGATATGCATCGGCCAGCGCAGTGGGATGGTCAAGAATGGCGCCTTTCGCGTCGATACCGAGATAGCTTAGCGTCCGGTGTTCCGGGACGCTGATGGTCCTGAAAAACGCACTCGTAGTTGCCTCACTGCACTCCACACCGACTTCCTTCTTCATGCCTCCGGCGAGAAGCAGTAATCCTTTTCTTCCATGGCTTCCACGAGGGATTTCTCTTTTCAGTAAATACTTTTCACACCATAGACACTGGCAACGGTCAATCATGATTTTCGCTTGGGCAGGCAGACAAAAGAAAAAGATGGGGGAGGCGAGAATGATCCTGTCCGCCCCCCTGATAGCCTCGTATATATCCACCATCCCATCCTTAATCACGCATACGCCAGTATCTGTGCATCCGCCACAATTCTGGCACGGCGTTATGTTCATGCTGTTGAGCCTGAAAAGAGTCACCCGGTGAAGAGAGGGGTCTATTGCCTTCAGGGCTTCCGTGATAAGAATATCCGTGTTCCCTCCCTGTCGTGGGCTGGCATGGAAGGCGGCGATTATGCTCAACTAATTACCCCGTGTCACAAACGGTCTAATCGGCCTTGTAAAACGCCACTTTTCTTGCCCCGCACACAGGGCACAGGTCAGGGGCTTCTCTCTCGGCCGTATACCCGCAGACCTTGCAAATGTAATAGTCGTGTTCCTCATTCTTTCCAAGCTCCTCCAAAGCTTTTTGATAGAGAGCCGCGTGAATCTTCTCAACTTCATTTGCAATTGTGAAACTTCTTTCAGCTCCCTTATTACCCTCACCCTGGGCATCTACGATCATGGCAGGGTACATATTTTGAAATTCAAAAGACTCTCCGCTGACTGCAGTCTCCAGATTTTCCCTCGTGCTTCTGATTCCCGCCAATTCTCTCAGGTGATTGTGTGCGTGCACCGTCTCCGCTTCGGCGGCGGCCCTGAAAAGTTTCGCAACTTGTTTGTAACCTTCTTCCTCGGCTTTCTTCGCAAAGGCAAGGTATTTTCTGTTGGCCTGGGACTCACCTGCAAAAGCTTCCTTCAGATCTTTCTCTGTTTTTGACATGCCACCCTCCATGTATTTTTGAATAAGCCGTTTCTCTGGAAATCAGGCCCAGACCAGGAACCAAGACTCCCGTCCTATATCTTACCTTTTCTCTTCAAATGCGTCCTGTGGCGCATTGCAAACAGGACATCTCCAGTCATCAGGAAGATCTTCAAACTTTTTACCATTTTTTGCCTCATCATAGTCATATCCACACACAGTACACGTCCACATCGTCATTGCCCCTCCTTATTCGAATTTTTTGTGGTATTCTTTAACCTTCACAGCAAAATCCCTTCCGAATTCATAGCACTTCCGATCATCTTCCTCCGACGGTCTGTACATTACTTCCAGGCCCGGTTCCGCAACTTCAACAGCCGTCCGTTTTATCATGCTGTAGGCTTCCTTCACGGCTCCGCCTCCCCATCCAAAACTTCCGAACGCACCCATTATTCTGTTTTTAGGCTTCAGTCCTCCGAGGTGATACAGGAATTTTGCAACCGACGGGAAAAGCACGTTATTCATGGTAGGACTCCCAACAAGACAACCTCTCGCTTTCCATAACTCTTTGATTGCGACACTCATAGACGTTGCTCTCAGTTTTATCACTTTACAGTCCACTCCCTCATCTTTTATTCCCTGCGCCATAGGCACTGTCATCCTCTCCGTGCTATGCCACATGGTGTCATAAATGAGGGCTACCCTGAGATCAGCCTTGCCGTTTGCCATATCAAGATACATCTGAAGCACCTTGCCGGGGTCCTTCCGCCATATCACACCATGATCAGGGGCAATCATATCAATCTCAATGCCGGCTTTCACGATCTCGCCTATCTTCGCCTTTATCAGTTGCCCGAAGGGCATAAGTATATTCGCATAATAATCTTTCACTGAATCTTCCAATTCGAAGGTTGACGCACATCCTACAAATTCATCGTCAAACCGGGACGCACTGGCAAAGTGCTGGCCGAACGCATCCTGGGAAATGAGCAACTTTGCCTCTTTTATATAGGTAACCATCGAATCGGGCCAATGCAGCATGGGTGTTTCGAGAAAAAGAAGAGTATGCTTTCCTGTGCTTAGGGTATCTCCATTTTTGACTATCTTGAATGTCCACTTCGACACATCAAAGTGTCTCTCCAGGCCCTTCTTGCCTCTTTCTGTGATATAGATTACAGCTTGGGGTATTAGTTTCATTATGGCATCAATGCCGCCCGCATGGTCAGGCTCTATGTGGTTTATCACAAGATTTTCTATACGGGAAAAATCGGTGAGACGCTTGATATTCTCAATAGTCTCATCTGCAAACTCCTGTTTAACGCAGTCAACGAGGGTAACATGCTCATCCATAATAAGGTAGTTATTGTAGCTCGTCCCGTTATGTGTGATGTACCCGTGAAAATCCCTTACACCCCAGTCAATTGCTCCCACCCAGTGTATGCCTGGTTTAATCTCTACCGCTTTCATAGGTTCCTCCTTGTTTTGAATCGTTTTTACGTCGAGATGCAATCACGTACTGCCGGGATAAAAACTTGAGCCGGCCCGGAAAGCCTCCCTCGTCCCAAATGACTGCATGCTTACATGATTAAAAATAAGACATGAATGGAAAAATATCAAGTCCGAAGGAACATTTTACAACAAGTGGTCGTTTTTGATTCGCCCTCTACACTATTCGCTCTACGCTCCACGTCATCCGCACTTGACCGCACTCGACGTTGCATGGTATTAAGACTAGATGTATATGACAAGGGTCTATTATCAGGATACGGATGCGGGCGGCGTCGTCTATTTTGCGAATTATCTCAGGTTCGTTGAAAAATCTTGGTTTGAGTATCTTATGTCCATTGGAATCTCCCTTCCTGAGTGGGAAAAGTCGGATACCTACGTAATGGTCAAGACGGTGTTCCTTGATATGTCTGAAAAGGTCATGTACGGGGATCTGATCCGAGTCGACACATCCGTGAAAGAGGTGAAGAATACAAATTTCGTCCTGATCCACACGATCACGAAAGAAGACCGGGCCGTGACAAAGATAGAGACAAGAATGGTTTGTGTCGACGGCAGTGGCAAGCTCAAGAGAATGCCAAAACCTTTCATGGAAAATCTGGCGAACAGAGTAGTCGCGACGTAAAAAACCACTTCCTCCTGCTTACGCTGAGGTCCCGCCCTTCCATGCCGCCACAGGCTCAGCCCATAAATTTTCTGAATATATCTCTGGCAATAATTATTCTTTGGATTTGATTTGTGCCTTCGTAAATCTGTGTCGCCTTAGCGTCCCTCATCATACGCTCAACAGGGTAGTCTTTGGTGTACCCGCAGCCTCCAAGAATCTGCACCGCGTCGGTCGTCACCTTCATTGCCGCATCAGCAGAAAAAAGCTTCGCCATGGCGGAAAGTTTATCGACACCTATGGCGCTCATCTTGTCTCTTTCGTACACCTTCATATCAAGGAGATGGGCTGCGTCATAGACAAGAGCCCGCGCCGCCTCTACTTGGATCGCCATATCGGCGATCATAAACTGGATGCCTTCGAAATCTGCAAGCTTCTGTCCAAACTGTACGCGCTTCCATGCATATTCAACCGAAAAATCAAGTGCCCCCTGGGCGATACCCACAGCCTGGGCACCAACAGCCGGTCTGGAAAGATTGAGAGTCGACATTGCAATATCCCATCCCTGCCCCACTTCACCCAGCATATTATCCTTTGTGAGTCTCACATTATCAAACGTGACCTCTGAGAGATCGGAACCGATCATCCCCATCTTATCTTCATTTTTACCCACAATAACACCAGGGTAATCCTTCTCCACATAGAACGCCGTGATTCCGTTTGTTCTCAGTTTCGAGTCAGTGGTCGCGAAAACGGTAATGAACTGCGCGTTCGCCCCGTTTGTGATCATCGCTTTCTTGCCGTTTAAGTACCAATATTCGCCATCCTTCACCACATTGGTCCTCATGTGCGATGCGTCCGAACCCGCCTCCGGCTCGGTAAGCGCAAAGGCTACCAGATGCGGCTTGTCTGGGTCGGCGATCTTGCCATAAATGTATTCTTTCTGTTCGTCATTCGCCGCCACCATAAAAGGCATGACGCCCACGTTATGGGCAAGCGGTATGAGGGAAGCAGTCCCAGAAACCTTCGCCAGTTCTTCAATAACAAGGCAGAGGGATGTAATATCGCCATCAAGACCTCCAAAACGCTCCGGCAGCATGAGATAGAGGAGGCCATGCTTGTTATACAAATCTACGAGATCCCATGGAAAAGCGCCTGTCGCATCTATATCTTTTGCCCTTGGGGCAACTTTATCTTTCGCCAATTTTTCCGCAATCTTTTGAATCATCAAGTGTTTTTCCGAAAGATTTAGCATGCGGTTAACCTCCTTTTTGTTGACAAAGCCGTCTATTATTAACATAATTTTCCTGTTAATCAAAGGAAAAAGGAGGCTCAATGTCGAAGGTATATTTTACAGATCTAAGGACATCACCGAAACGAAACCTTTTTAATAAAATAGAAGACCTGTTGAATCGGACTAAAATCGATACAAAAATTGCACTGAATGACCTAGTAGCGGTAAAGCTCCATTTTGGCGAATATGGAGGCACAGCCTTTCTCAGGCCTGTTTATCTCAGGATCGTGGTGGACCGGGTCAAGAAGGCAGGGGGGAAGCCGTTCCTTACGGACACGAACACCCTCTATGCTGGTTCCAGGAGTGATTCCGTAAGTCACCTCTCCACCGCCATGGCGAACGGTTTTGACTACTCGTGCACCGGTGCGCCCATTATCATCGCAGACGGACTTCGAGGGGCAAACGGCGAAAAAATATCAATTCCCGGAGAAGAACTGAAAGAAGTGAGCATCGCCAGAGAAATAGTGAATGCGGACGCAATGGTTGTGGTAACCCATGTCAAGGCCCATGATATTTCGGGATTCGGAGGAGCACTCAAGAATCTGGGTATGGGGTGCGCAACAAGGGAAGGAAAACTTGTTCAGCACAGCACCGTAGCGCCTATGATCAACCCTAAGCAATGCAAAGGCTGTAAATTTTGCCTCAAATACTGTCCTGCCGGGGCTATTTCCATGATGGATAAAAAAGCCGAGATCAGAGAGGGATGTATAGGTTGCGGAGAATGCGTCATCGTGTGCCCTCAAAATGCTGTTGAGATACAGTGGAATCAAGCCCAGGATGTTTTTCAGAAGAAAATAGTGGAGTACGCGTACGGCGCTGTGAAAGGAAAGGAGAAGAAAACGGTCTACCTCAACTTCATCGTGCAGGTCAGCCCTTCGTGCGATTGTTATCCCCACAGCGACGCAGCCATAGTACAGGATATTGGGATTCTTGCGTCCGCAGACCCGGTGGCAATAGATACGGCCTCATGTGATCTCATACACGGCCAGCCGTCATTGCCCAATACCGCCATTAAGACCGTGCTCGCGCCTGGATCGGATAAGTGGCGCGCCCTCTTCCCAGGGATTGACTGGACCATCCAGTTGAGCCACGGCGAGAAGTTAGGTCTTGGCGAGAAAGCCTACACTATTGTAAAAATATAGCGGACCATGGAGGTCCATAAAACAACTTCTTCCGTTTGAAACAGAGAGGCGTGACCGATCGCCATAGCAAGAAGAAACGGCAGGATAGCTCTAAATTAACTTCAGTTCAGGCGTGTGCTGGAAATTCGTCCCTCAGCTTCCACAATGAAGATTAAGGAAATAAAAACAGTTCGCTATTCCCATTCTACTCCATGGACACCATCCTTCAAAACCCTTTTCAACGGAAAATTTTCCCACAAACACCGGGTGACGACCTCTGGCCATAGCCAGGACCGGCTTGAAAGAAGCCCGACAAATAGTTATAATTATATATATAAAATAAACGAAGTCATGCCAAGCGGCAAAAATAGACACATCAATATGCATTAACATAAAGTGGGGTTAAGAGGGAGATAATCTATGTACGAACAAGGCGTCATCAGGCCACCGAGTGAAGCTAGTAGCCTGCTCCTCAGGGTAACAAGGAACTGCCCATGGAACCAGTGCGTTTTTTGTCCCGCCTATAAAGGGACCAAGTTTTCCAAAAGAACAGTTGCAGAGGTAAAGAAGGACATCGATAGCATGGCCGTGGACTACAAGGGATACGGGGAACAAATCCAGTCGGCGTTCCTGCAGGACGGCGACAGCCTTCTCCTTCCCACAGCCCAGGTACTCGAGATATTGCTGTATCTCAAGGAAAAGTTCCCTAACATAAAGCGAATTACGACTTACGCCAGGGCTCCCACCTTGCGGAAGAAAGGCGTAGAGGAACTGGTTCAGTTGAGAGAAGCAGGTTTGACCAGAATCCATGCTGGCTTGGAGAGTGGTTCGGCGAAAGTGCTCAAAATTATAAAAAAAGGTATTACCCCGGAAGATATTGTCGAGGGAGGCAGAAAGGTTGTAGAAGCAGGAATATCCCTTTCGGAATATATCATGCCTGGAGTCGGAGGATACACGCTAAGCGAAGAACACGCGCGGGAAACGGCAAGGCTTCTTAATCTTGTCAGGCCCGATTTCATCAGGGTCCGCACTTTTGCCCTCCATCCCCAGTCACCGCTCAACAAAATGGTGGAGGAAGGCGCATTTATACCAATGAGCGACGACGCAATGGTAGCCGAGATACGCCTCCTCGTGTCAAGCCTTGATGAAATGCACAGCTATTTTTCATGCGGTGATTACAGCCCCAACCTCCTGATGCAGGTCGACGGATACCTGTACGAGAAGAAAGCTTACATGCTTCAGGAACTTGACAGCTTCCTAGCTCTTACGGCGGAACAAAGACAGGCTTATTCACTTCTCAGAAGAACCTCGTACATGAACTACCCCATTGATGTGGTTCTCAATGAAGCTACAATGAGACAAATAAGGCCTGAGATAGAAAAACTGGAAAAAAGCGGGAAGGACGGTTTCAACAAGTATATTCAACGCCTCATGTCGTTTCAGATCCCTCAGCCTCAGACGGATAACTGGAAGTGAGATATGAGTGCCTCTTAGGCAAAGGTCCCAAATATTGATAGAGGTAGCACTTTATGCCACCGTTAAATATTTTTCTGTTCTTGTCGGCTCTTTTACCGAAGAATTTTTGAAAATAGGGATGGGCGGCGAACATGAAGAAAGACCAACTGTCAAGCCCTTGAAATACATTCCCCATCGTTCTGTACAGCCGTTCTATTTCTCTCGATTCTCCGAGCCGTTCACCGTAAGGGGGATTACAGACAATACAGCCATATTTCTTTCGGGAGCGAAATTCCTCCACAGGTAATTTTTGAAATGCCACATAGTCGGCAACACCGGCTTGAAGGGCATTGGCGCGGGCCTTTTTCAAAACCTCTCCATCATTATCAGAAGCAAGAATTCTGAATTCCATATCTTTAATCTGGCTCTGCGCTTCTTCCCGTGCCTCTTCCCAGATATCTTTCGGCATCTGCGGCCATTCTTCAGAGATAAATGATCGCTTGAGGCCAGGAGCGATATTTTTGCCCATAAGGGCAGCCTCTATGGCAATGGTCCCTGACCCACACATGGGGTCAACCAATATTCTGTCCGGAGTCCAGCGGCTCAGCATCACAAGGGCAGCGGCAATGGTCTCCCGAAGTGGAGCCTCCCCCGCATCCACCCTGTAACCCCTTTTATGGAGGCCAGGCCCTGATGTATCCATGGTCAGAGTTGCCATATCCTTAAGCATGGATATCTCTATCTTGTACACCGGACCCGATTCTTCGAACCATTCAGTCCGGTATTTCCTTTTCATCGCCTCCACCACCGCCCTTTTCACGATGGCCTGGCAATCCTTGACACTGAACAACTGCGACTTTACCGATTTTCCCACAATGTGCATTTTACCCGTCAGTGGAATAATCTCTTCCCAACCCACTTTCATAGTACCCTGGAACAGTTCCTCAAAATCCATCGCGGGGAACTCCGCCACTTTGATTAACACTCTGTCCGCCGTCCTGAGCCGGATATTGCAGCGGGCGATGTCACGCTCACTTCCCTTGAATGAGACCTTTCCGTTCTCCAAAGTCAAGAGCTCGTATCCCAGGGCCTTCAATTCGAGGGCAACCACAGATTCAAGACCGAATGTTGAAGTTGCAATTATTGTGCATTGAGCCATATCTGTTCTCAAGACCCCCCAAAGCTATGCCCGCTGGCCGGTCGCACAATGTGCTGGCAACTCTTGAAACTTAATAAAATATTCGTTGAGTACGCTTTATTATATATCAATTTATAAGACACAGGACAGTGGAATACGTGCGAAAGATCGTACAAAAGCGGTTCGGAAAGGCAGCCTGATATCACGGGTTCATCACCATTTCCAGCTCAAGTTTCCGCCGTAAAGTCTTCGCCAAGTCGGCATAACGTTTTCCATCCTCTTTTCTTCCCATCCTCTTGTATAGCTGCCCCATGAGAGCGTAGAGGTTTGCCAGATTCGGGTAGTCCGGCTCTGGTTCAGCCTCCAGTATGGAGAGCGACTGGGCGCACATTTGCTTCGCCTCTTCAAGCTTGCCCTGGGCAAGACATGAGGCTGCCAAGGTCCCGGACTTTAAAGCCGTTTCCCTGTGCTCATGCCCCATCGCCTTCTCCGTTATCGCAAGGGCACGCCGATAAAGCGGCTCCGCCATGGCAGATTTGCGGCCGTAGTAATAGGCGTGGCCTATATTGCCGAGAATAAAAGCAACCCCCATGTGGTCGGGCCCCAGCTTCCTCTCTTTTGTCGCAAGGGAGCGCTCGAAAAATCTTATAGCTTCCGTGTATTTACCCTGATAATAGTACGCATTGGCAAGTTCATCCACCGTCCGTTCCGCGTGAGGGTGGTCATCTCTTAGCAGCTTATCCTGCGTGTCTAGCGCCCGTTCGAGGTATGGTTCAGCTCTGTCGTATTTGCCTCTCGCGCTTAAGACCCGGCCCAAATCATAGCGTGATTCAGCCGTCAGGAGATGATTTGAACCGAAGACTTTCTTTCTGACCTCGAAGCTATTCTTGTAAAATCCATGGGCGGCCTCATGCCAGTTCTGCATGAAATAGACACCGGCCAGCCCCTTCAATACCGCCGATACAACACCATGGTTCGTACTCCCGGCCTTTTTTGCCATTTCTAAAGACCTTTTGAGAATTATCTCCGCCTCCGAATATCTTCCTTGAAATGTTACGGCAACTCCGAGCCTCTCGAGGGATGATGCCACAATGAGACCTTCCGCCCCAAAGCCGGTTTCTGCAGACCGGAGGGCTTTTAAAAAGAGCTCTTCCGCTTCTCCGTATTTCCCCTGCTCAAGGCAGGCAGATCCCATATGGCACAATACTGGCGCTATACCGCCATGACCGGGACCGAGCTCCCTTTCAAGTATATCTAACGAACGCGCATAAAATTTCTCAGCCTCAGGATATCTGCCATCCTTCATATAGAGTTGAGCAAGCTCATTTATGGGCACAAGGAGTTCATGGTCGTAAATGTCCCTCCCATCCTCCATCTTCCTGAGAGATTCTTCAGCCTTCTTTATCGATTCCGCATCGTAATACATCTTATCGTTGGATCCCGCCGACCCGCCATAGTGAGACGTTCTCCCTAAGATATAATCCATATAGAGAGGTATATTAAGGATGACTCTGAGCGCCGATTGAGCAATCTTTTTCATCCGCTTGCCTTTACCTTATTCTTTCCTGTTCCGGCCTGTCTTAGGCGCACAGTGATCCTCCATACCCTGGTACTGGAAACGCATTCTATCACAATCTTTCTTCATTGCGTCGTGCGCCGGGAAGTTGAATCTATTGATGCCGCAGGAGACAGCATAGGCTATCCCGGAGCGCTCCCTATCTCAGGCAGATTTACATTTCTCGCCGGCATCCGCCTGCGCTCATTAGGCCATACTTGCTAATATATTATTTCCTTCAGAAACAGCCCTTTAGCAGGAGCAGTTGAGCCTGCCTTCCGTCTGTCGCCCGATTCCATAATATCCCGGAACCCTTCTGCGGTCAGTCGCCCAAAACCGGCAAGCACGAGCGTTCCCACAATATTCCTCACCATGTAGCGAAGGAACCCTGTGGCCTCAAGCACCACATAAACAAATTCGTTTCTCTTTCCAACCCCCGCCCTAAGAACCTCACGTTCCGTGCTCCGGTACGTCTCGTCCTGTTTCTTGAATGCGGAAAAATCGTGAACCCCCTTCACATTTCGTATAACAGTGCCCATATTCGAAATATCAAGGCTATGCCGGATATGCCACGCATATCGTCCATAAAACGGAGAGTTGTGGGGCGTATTAAGGATACAATAAATGTAAGTCTTACTTTTCGCGGAGTATCTCGAATGAAAATCCTCCGGCATCTCGTCCGCCTTCTTAATCTTGACGTCAGAGGGCAGAAGGCTATTAATCCCCTTTTCCAGACTCTTAAGATCAATCAATGTGTCGGAGTGAAAGTTAACCACCTGGCCTTGGGCGTGGACTCCGGTATCGGTCCTCGCGCCGCCATATAGTTTTACCGGACGGTTGATAATCCTCTCGACCGTCTTCTGAAGGGTCTCCTGTACGGTAATAACATTGGGCTGATATTGCCACCCATGATACGCTGTCCCGTCATAAGAGACAGAGAGAGAAATGTTTCTCATAGATGTTTTTTGTCATCGCCGCTCCTGACTTTATTATGGCCATTCTTGATCTTCAAGTCCGGTCGTGCGGCCGGTTTTGCTTCCGCTCTTGATTTCCCAGAGTCGATGAGCTCATGTTTCATTTTTGAGTCCACGCCCGCCTTCTCTTTCTCTTCCAGTTTGTTGTATACCTCATCAAGCTCCCTCTTCAGGACGATATTTTCAGCCTTGAGAAAACCGTTCTCTTCTTTGAGAATTTTTATCTCTTCTTCTAGGCCTTTCACCTCCTTGCCACAGGACGCAGACCCGATCAGGATCGTAAGAGAAAGAAAAATGAACGGGACGAATCTCATAAGTATTTATTCTCTCCCATGCCTTCCCAATTGTCAACAGGTTAATATTTGTGGTAGACTATGAAACTTAAGAACACTTCGGTTGCCGGATCTTAAAGTGCGCAATGAAGGGGGAAATCTGTTACGGACTCAAATATTTGCCCTTCATATTGCCTAAATCCGGCGGTCGTGAATGACCCGTTACAATAAAACTCATGCATAGGGAGGGCGTGGATGCACACCTCGGTTGTTACTGTACCCATAGAAGAAGAAATGAAGCGATCATACATGGATTATGCCATGAGCATAATCATCGGGAGGGCACTGCCGGACGTGAGAGACGGCCTCAAACCGGTCCACCGGAGAATTCTTTATGCCATGTATGAGCTGGGTAATACCCACGACAAGCCGTATAAGAAATCAGCCAGAGTGGTGGGGGATGTGATAGGTAAGTTTCACCCTCATGGCGACCAAGCTGTTTATGACGCCATCGCCCGTATGGTGCAAGATTTCTCCATGAGGTATCCCTTAGTCGACGGCCAGGGCAACTTCGGCTCTATTGATGGGGACGCCCCGGCAGCCATGAGGTATACCGAGGTAAGACTCTCAAGGATCGCGGAAGAAATACTCAAGGATATCGAAAAAGAAACAGTCGGGTTTAGGCCGAATTATGACGAGTCTCTTGTCGAACCGGTCGTTATGCCCACCAGGATTCCCAACCTCCTCGTAAACGGTTCTTCAGGTATCGCCGTAGGTATGGCAACCAATATCCCCCCTCACAACCTGACGGAAGTGGTGAACGGCATCGTTGCATATATAGACAATCCAGAGATTACCCTTGATGAGCTTCTGACTTATGTCACGGGTCCGGATTTCCCAACCCAGGCCATTATTTACGGCAGGCAGGGCATAAGAGAGGCATACGAGACAGGAAGAGGACATATCACTCTCAGGGCCCGGGCATCAATCGAAAAGAAGAAGGACGGAAGGGAAATGATAGTCGTTTCTGAGATTCCTTATCAAGTCAACAAGCTGCGACTCATTGAGACAATCGCTGATCTTGTAAATACGAAAAAAATTGAAGGTGTATCAAATCTGAAAGACGAGTCAAACAGGGAAGGGATACGGCTCGTTATCGAGTTGAAACGGGGTGAGATGGGACCGCCCATTCTCAATCAGCTGTATAAACATACCCAGCTGCAAACCACCTTCGGAATCATATTCCTCACCATCGTAAACAACGAGCCAAAAGTACTCAGTTTGAAAGAATTGATCACGGAATTCATCCTCTTCAGGAAAGAGGTAGTGACAAAAAGGTCGACCTTCGAGCTCAATAAAGCCTTGGGCAGGCTCCATATCCTAGAAGGTCTGAAGATAGCTCTTGAGCATATCGACGAAGTAATCGCCCTTATTAAACAGTCGAAAAACACCCAGGAAGCCAGGGTCTCCCTGATTGACCGCTTCGGCCTGTCAGAAAAGCAAGCTACGAGCATTCTCGAAATGCGCCTCCAAAGGCTTACAAATCTCGAACAGACGAAAATCCTCGAAGATTACGAAAATACCTCCAAAGAGATTGCGCGGCTAAGAGAAATACTTGCCAACGAGAAGCTTCTCCTTGATATCGTGAAGGCAGAGCTTATTGAAGTCAAAGATCGATACGGAGACAAACGGCAAACCGAGATCGTGGATCAGGTGCCGGATATCACTATTGAGGACATGATCAAAGACGAGGAGGTCGTGGTTACTATTACCCACAGGGGCTATATCAAGAGAACGGCCCTTGACCAGTACAGAGCCCAGCTTCGCGGAGGAAAAGGGAAAATAGGAATCGTGGTGAGGGACGAGGACTTCGTTGACCAGATCTATACAGCCTACACCCACGACCACTTCATATTTTTTACAAATGCGGGGAAGGCTTATACCATCAAAGTCCATGAGATTCCAGAAGCTCCAATGACGTCCAAGGGAAAACCCCTGATCAATCTCATCAACGCGGAGAAAAATGAGAGGATAACGGCCATAGCCCACACGCGGGAGTTTGAAGAGGACAAGTATCTCCTTCTCGTAACCAAGAAGGGGCAGGTGAAAAAGATAAGCCTGAGCGCCCTCAGCCGCATGAGATCCACTGGCCTCATAGTAATGAAGCTTCCGGAAGATGACAACCTCATGGGCACCCTCCAGACGGACGGAAACAATGAGGTTATGGTGGCCACAAAGAAGGGCAAATCAATAAGGTTCCACGAGAGCGATGTGAGACCCATGGGAAGGGTTGCTTACGGAATAAGAGGGATCAGGCTCAGGAAGAATGACGAGGTCGTCTCGGTCGAGATAGTCGACCGGGATTGCAATGTTTTTACTGTTACAGAAAAGGGCTACGGAAAAGTCTCACCCTGTTCCGAATACAGAAACCAGACCAGAGGCGGCACCGGCATCATAAATGTGCGTTGCGGCGCCAAGAACGGCGATGTGGTCGGTTTAAAAAAGGTGACTGAAGCAAGTGAGATCATCCTCGTTACCGACACGGGGAGGACCATAAGGTTCAACGCAAAAGACATGCCCGTCCAGAAAAGGGGCGGCCTCGGCGTAAAACTGATGGATCTTGCAGGGGACAAGACGATAAGCTCTGTAGCCATTGCAGGAGAGGAAGGCCCTCAGGCCCGGGACGAAACTCCCGTAAAAGATAACGGACCTGAGACCACCGCTGAGTGATGCCGGTCTCGTTACCCAGGAAACCCCGTAGGGGGCCCATTGGAATGAGCGAATTCAACAGCCCGAAATATCAAGGAGCCAGATAGCGGTGACATGAACGCACCCCGATATGATATAGGAATGATCGGCGCGGGCGCTTGGGGCACGGCCGTTGCCATACACTTGGCGAAAAAAGGACTCACCGTCCTTCTCTGGGTATACGAAAAGGAACTGTACGAAACACTCAGGGCAAGTCGAAAAAATAATCTCTACCTGCCCTCCTTCCGACTTCCCGGCTCAATAGAATTCACAGATTGCCTTGAAATGCTTTCCGGCTCAACGGAGGACATCATAATCGCCACACCGTCCTTCGCCACGAGAGCCACCATAGCTCCCGTGTCGGAAATTTTGAAGGGCAAGAACATCCTGATCCTCACAAAGGGATTCGAAATCAATACCTTATTGAGAATGAGCGAAGTAGTTGCGGAGACCGTGGGGGGAGACTCACGGATCGCCACCCTCTCCGGTCCCTCCTTTGCACAAGAAGTAGCCGAGGGGGCTTTCACGTCGGTCGTAGTCTCGTCCGAAGACAACGACTTTTCCTATTATCTTCAGACAAAAATCCACAGCGACAATTTCAGGGTCTATACATCCAGAGACATAATAGGTGTGGAGTTGGGAGGGGCCATGAAGAACGTGATGGCCATAGGAGCCGGGATCATAGAAGGCTTGGGGCTTGGCTCCAATGCCAGAGCAGCCTTTATCACCAGGGCGCTGGCGGAAATTAAACGCCTTGGAAAAGCCCTTGGGGCGAAAGAAACAACATTCATGGGGCTTTCCGGCATAGGGGATCTCATACTTACCGCCTACGGAAATCTAAGCAGAAACAGGGCCTTCGGCATTGAGCTGGCCAACGGAAAAAGGCCGGAAGACGTAATAAGAGCCCGAAAATTCGTTGTAGAAGGGTACTATACCATTAAAGCCGCATACACCCTCGCCCTGAATTCTGGAATAGAAATGCCCATCACTCGCGAGCTATACCGTATCTCGTATGAAGGTAAGGATCTCACGGCGTCAATTGCTGAAATCAAAACAAGGGTTCTCAAGGAAGAAGACGAGTAGATGCTCGTTGACGCTCCACGCGACCACGCAGATAACCAGGTCCGCATGTGTTTTATTTCCCAATAAATACTTATTCGTTGAATGTTTAATTATCATCTATGAGGCAAGCCGGCACCACACAAATCCAGAGAAATAAATGTGGGGGGAGGCAGGTTGATACAGGATTATATCTGTAATCCGCACTTCAATGTAAATAAACAAAATCCACGATCCGCCCACAACCAGGCGGGGGACACCCCAGGAGTTCGTAAGTCATATAGGACGGACATACCGTGGCTATAAAGCAAAAGCTGGTGAAGGCAATCGGGCTCGCCAATTTAGATTATGCCAACGAAGAGTTTGAAATAGTGTCTCGAGAGGAAATATTCAGCAGAACTCTTTTAGCGGCTAGCAGCCTGGATGACCAATATGTGCACCCGCACTGACCCAGGACATGGCGATCATCTCACGCCCAGCATGCAGGGACGGCAGAATGAAGATTAAGAGTCACCTTTGAAGCCGTACTACGGATACGGTTATTATCCGCCGTACGGCGCCCATTCCACGTCACACTACTCCTTTTATATATGATACGACTACGAGTCTCCCCTCACCCTGTACAAAAAGTCGCGAAGGGCGATACGTTGTTCAAGGAGCATCTCAACGAATAAGTATTCTCTATGTCTCCTCTCATGAGACATACCTCCACAAAATCGGGGAGCAGCAATAGTAGAGATCAAAGCCAACAACGTTCTTGGTTACGCTCCGGGACTGAACAGAAAATAGGCAGAATAACGGTATGGACAATAAACGCTGGAAGGTTCACAAAAAACGGCGATATACTTTTTACGTGAACAGATATTTTCATGCGGGAAACTACCTGGATGCGTCAGGTTGAAACAATCCAAGAATTCTAAGTCCCGCAAGAGAAAAGAACCCTCCAGGCGCCCATACTCTCAAGGGAAACTGATGGACAGGAACAGAATAATGATGCGTCAAGCCTCAGGGTTTGACATGAATCTGACTTAAAACCGGTGACGTCAAAATAGGAGAATAATTACTCCATGTCCGTTCATTGGTCTCTCTTAATCGCTGCCAGTTCCCCGAACAGTGTCCGGCTAAATTCATGATTCATCTGTCTGCCAGAAATTTTTCCACTGATCGGGTTGTCGGGGAGAGAATATCTTCAGATTTTGCCCTGTCGGCAAAAGGAGTTCGCTTGGTCGGCAGCCCAAGACTGCGGCGGCAAGATGAAGTCCCGACAAACTCGCACCCGACACTCCGTGAAGGATACTGGCCCCGCAGAGGCAGAGATTCTCTATCTCCGAAAACTGTTTGAAGCAGAAAGGGCCTATTTGTCCAAAGCTCTTCTCGGTTCCGTAGCAACTCCCCCTGGTCGAGCGCACGTAATGGTCAAATGTAAGAGGGGTTCCCAGCTCGCTGAAGAGTATGTGATCGCCTATTCCTGGAATAACACGTCCGAGAGATTTCAACATGGCCCCGGCCACCTTACTCTTGAGGTTTAAGTACTCTTTTTTGGACCGCCTTCCATTGGCCGACCCCGCGAAGGAAGCGAAAGCCTCATAGGCCAGGAAACGCACCGCCTCAATGGTATGATGTCCGGTAAAGCCACTAGGATCCTTGAGGGTTGTAATCCCGAAAAAAATACCGGGAAGAGGGTCATTCACTGTATCTGGATGCAGGGCGCTCTTGAAAAAAGACTCCAAATCACGGTGGGGGATATACCAGTAGTTTCCTGAATCCATACCCATGGATTCAAGGTCGAGATCTGTGGCGAGAAAAAGTATTGCCGCTGCAATCGAATACCTTGTGCGGCACAATTTCTTTCGAAGGCCGGAGCTTATGTGCTCATAGCCCACAAGACGATTATACGTAATCTCAGGGCTGGCGTTGGAGACCACACGGCCAGCTCGAAGCTCGGAGCCATCTTCAAGGCGAACCCCGATGGCACACCGCCGGCTGCTTCTTTTCTCAATGAGTACTCTCTCGACAGGCGTTGATAATAGGATCTCTCCTTTTTCTTTCGCGAAGCCCCTGATCAGGGCTTTCGGGATAGAATCCGCACCGCCTGACGGGTAATACGCACCATTAAAATAGTGCCCCGCAACCGGGGCGTGCATGGCGAAGGGCACCCTTGAAGGAGGCAACCCGTGATCACCGCAAGGGATAGAAAGGAACGCACGGGCCAACGGGTCGGATATCCATCGTCGGAGGATGTGTTCGAGGCTGAAGAGTCCATAGCGGCCCATATTCCAGGTTCGGAAAGGAACGGTCAAAAAATCGATAAGGCTTTTTGTTTCGGGAATGCACCTCATTTCTTCGCAGATTGTATAGAGAAGAGAAAAATAGCGGTCAATCCCGTTGGCTGCACCAGGAAATCGAGTTTTAAACGCCTCGACCATGATATCCTTTCCTGCTGGAATGTCAAAAACTTCTTCGCCGATTCGGATATGCTCGAAACCTTGAGGGTTCATCTCAAAAAAGGCCATATCATCCGCTACGCCGAGACCTTCGTACACTTCCCTCAAAGCGCCGCCCGGACCTAGTTCTCCTATATAGTGTACACCCGGACTGAAACGGTAGCCCCCTCTGTGGAAGCTGTGACACAGCCCTCCGGGACGGGAATGCTGCTCAAGTACAAGCACTCGCTCACCCGCCCTGGCCAAACTTAAGGCTGCGGTAAGCCCTCCGGCGCCTGATCCGATAACTATCGTATCCGCGTCACGCATAACGGTTCTTCAGGTACAAGTCCACTGGTTTGCCCGGCTTTCGCTTCCATTCATATCGCCTCCCCCACCTTTGGTTCAATTTTCTTCGGACTTATGCAAAAACATCGCTTCCGCCTTCTCATGACAGCTCCACAAGAAGAAAACCAAAGTATTAACTTAAAAATTACAGTTTGTTAAGAGGAACAATTCATGTAATTTATATTATATGCAACTTATCTAATTTTATTAATATCAACACAACATGTGGCTGCCAACACTAATTTGCCGTAAGGTCCCAGTCGGTTCGCCTTCCGTCGTGCAATCATTGAGTTCACATAAAACCAGCGATCCCGCTCATTAAAAACGCAGAAGCAGGCCACGTCACATCCGAAACTACCCGATTTTCATTCCAATGCATACAATCTTCAAGAACATCGCTTGTCCAAAGGTAAACATTACGTTCAGGTAAATAATGAAACAAAGTTAAGCTTGTCAAGATTATTTCAGTTTTGACAAGCTTAACTGCACCACTATTGGTCAAAGGCAAACCGCATCACCGCAGAACCAAATAAAAAACCCTGGCCGTTTTCACTCGACGACCTGCATAAGGATAGAACTTCTTTTAGTGGTGCCATTCCATTATCCAGCTGACCGCCATTATTCCATCCCCAGGCCCACACTGTGCCGTCGCTTTTCATGGCAAAAGAGTGATTCTCTCCCGTGGTCAGCACGGGTGCTGCGGTAAAATCCTACCAGATGCTGGAGGCGCCATCATGAGGATACTGGTCAGTATAAGCATTGCTGAAATAAGTATAGATATAAAATACATTTTTTCTGATTTTCATCTGAAAGTGCTCCTTTTCCGGGAAATTAACCCTTCATATCCCGTGTTCACCTTTTAGACGTATAGTCGTCATTATATCACATAAGTCAAACGCCTTTAAACCGTGAAGGGGGGCGGTATATTGTAACTACCGGAATCGATATAACTATGTTTCTGATTAATCTTACAGGTATCTGTCTTTCAGAATTTCGCGTGAAAATCAAATGATATTTGACTGAAATTTGTAATCAGAATTTCTGCAAGCAATGAAGTAATAACCAGGTCATAAATGTCTTTCTGGGGGGGGCAGTGTGGCTCTATGAGGATGCTCAAAAGATGTAAGGAAGTTACATAAGGGTTGAGGGGTTTAAGATTTTAGCGGGATCATCCGGAAAGAACCGGGATTTAAAGGATAGCGCATGCATAAGGCATGATAGATTTGCAATTATTCAAAGGTATATTTTGGGGTTGTTGCGCGGAGAATTGCAAAAGGATGATAGAAATATTTCAGACGGCATCACCCTCCGTAAACGTTTGTTTCATGAGACTTATCAACGTCTGCGTTAGAATAGAAATGTCGAGGCGCTTTCGGGGAAATTTTCCGATTTTGACGTTCAGAACATCATCATCGGGGAGGAGAAAATACCCTTCACCGCCGACCATATAGACGATATTGCCTCAGATCTCCCTCACACAAGCCCTCCACGAGTCAGGGTAGATTACCCTTCCTCTACATCGGTACCGGGGTCGTAGGGATGGAGCGCGGCCTTCAACACTCGGTTATCATTTTCCAGCTCGGAAACTTTTTTACCCGCTCGGATCGCATTTCGAAACGCTATCAGATTTCCTTTAATTGCCTCTTTAGTAATCTCGTCGTCCGACACCATAATTTCCACCAAGGCATCAACAAGATCTCTGAGTTCACCTTTTTCAGATCCATAAACATGGGGCGGCTTTTCGCCTACGCCTTCAGCGGAGCGGGTTGTACCATACTCGTGAGACGTCTCGGTGTCCTTGTTTATAATCTCTCTCTTTAATTTTGCGTATCCGGTGTCTTTTATATATAATCCCGGCCCAGATGAGCTTATTAAACCGATCGGCTTGCCCTCTTCCTCGCCGCGTTCCGCCGTGATTATTCCGGTAAGCAGAAAGATCAGGTCCAGATTATTATTGACGCAATAGCGCAGCAATACGTCATATGGAATTGTTTGACGCGCTCGCCAAGTAGATACCACACTGTGTCGCACGCCCAGAAACTTCGCAAGGGCACTGTGATTCTTTAATCCATGCCGCTCTATAATCCCATCAAGAATCTCATCAATAGTTCGCATATACGTCCTTTTTTACTTGACATATATGTCGCAAATGTGAATATAATCTATTTAACATGGCAACAATGATCGGCAAAACAATAAGAAAGCTGATGATCGACAAGGATGTTACTGCGGCGGCTGTTGCGAGAGAAGCAAAATGCACCCGACAGAACGTTACATACGTAATAGATGGGAGAATCAAGGATACGCCCGTTAAGGGGATCCTTGCCCGGCACTTAGGAAAACCCGTGGACGAATTGTGGCCTCCTAATGAGGCCAGACATAGAAAATAGGATTGGGACAATCGCTCAACTCTCATTTGATTTTGATTTTATCAAATCCTCCTGGAGGATGCAATGTCAAACAGCAAAAAACAATCTACCAAGGTACTGTCAGGACAGGGATCGCTCTTTGATACCGAGATATCAGAGGGCGCCCTGGACGTGTCCATGGCCTTTAGGGATGCGTTATCTAAGGCCTTAACCAGTTGTAAAGATTCTAGGTATCAGGTCGCCGCAAAAATCTCCGAACTCACCAAGCGCAATATCTCGAAAGATATGCTCGACAAATATACATCTTCCAATCTGGACTATGGTTTCAGGGCCGAGGACCTCGCCGCCTTTTGCGCGGTCACTGGCTCACTGGAACCCTTCCGGGTCCTTCTCTCTCCGCTTCGGTGCGATGTGGTTGACCCCCATGACTCTGAATATGTGCGCCTCGCCAAGCTCAATCAAGAAAAGACTCGCCTACTGAACGAAATTGCCCAGGTCGAATTTAAGCTCGGCCTCAAAGGAGGAAAATAAATGCCCGAGGAGAACCGCTACAGAATAGATGCAGTCTGGACCGCCGCGCAGATACTCAGAGAGGTCGCAAACTCCCCGGAGCCGATGGGGATGAAGGAAGTAGCAGCTATACTCGGCATATCGGAGAACACCGCCTACCGTCAGTGCGAAACGCTTGCTGAAGCTGGACTCCTTGAGCGGGTAGGCGCACACTACGGGCTTGGCACGCTCTGCATGCTCTTCTGGGCAAAATCGGTGGCAAGGCTCGAATCACAGCGTGAACAGATCAGCAGGCTGCTCACAGCGGTGAGAAAACCATAAAAAGCGACAGGAGGCGCAACCCATGCAAAAGGTTACAGAGGAACAATTTAAGGTGGCAAACGAGATTTACGAGGCAGGCAAAAGCGTCACGGAGAACAGGATAGTAGAATTGCAGCAGGAACTTGAAGTTAACGGGGATGAGCGCGAGGCCATTGGGATACTCAAAAAAATATCCTTAGACCGGGCGCACGGTGACATGGTGGAGGCAATGATCCTCTACAAAGTAAAGGAAGACAAATCTTACAGAAAAGCGGGTCTCACTTGGGCCGGATTCTGCGAAGCGACGGGCAGGGAAGTGAGAACGGTCGACCGGCAACTCGCCGACCTCAAACCGGTCTTCCATGCATATTCGGAACAACTGTCCTATTTGGTAAAATTTCCCCCTACGAAAATAAGGGCTTTAGGAAGAGGCCTTTCAGACCAACCGTCCGATTTTGAGGGAAAGACCATCGAAGACGCTCTCGCCGAAGTCGAAACCCTCAAGAAAGCCCGTAAAGAACAGGACGAGGAACTCGCCGCCCAGAAAAAAGCCCACGAGCGCGTCCAGGAGGATACCCACAAGACTATCACGAAACTCGAAAAGGAACTTGCCCGCCATGAAAAAGCCGCCGAGTCCCGCGGACTCACCTCCGAAGAAGACGCATTCTTGAAGCAGATGGAGTTCCTTCGCGCTGGCTTTGACGGTTACATGCTTAGGGTCGATCCGGAGACCATAAATGACCTCCGCACCGATGAGGAAGAAGCAGAGCCTACGGCCCGCATGATCGCCGCCTACCTTACAACCATTGACTATATGCGTAAGCAAATCCTCACCGCCTTTGACGCGGCGGTGACTCTATACGGTGACCCTGTCATGTGTCCAGAATCAGCCTGGCACCCAGGCATGGGCGGCATCATCGAAAAGGAGAACTAATCACATGTGGCAAGAGGACCTGGCCACGAACTGAACCGAGCCTCCTCCCGCGACCGTAGCGCAATCCTCGCGCATTACGAGACGCAGACAGGATACAGGAGGCAACGTCTCTACACCATCGCCGCCCAGTATGGCTTTGTCTCGGCCAGGTCCACGCGCTCAGACAAGGGTTGTCTCAAGACGGGCCTCACAACGGAACAGATTGAAGGAATCGCGTCACTTATCCATGTAACCCGCCGAGAGGTAAAGGGAGCCATCATGCCCACCGAACGGGCAATGCAGATCGCCGAGGATAACGGGTGGATCAAACCAGGCCAAGCCTCGCCCTCCGTCATGAACCGTCTCCTCCGGGAGCGACAACTCTCTAAAACACATCAGAAAGCCCCTGCGCCCCACACGGAGATGCGTTCTCTTCACCCAAATCACGTCCATGAGGTCGATGTATCAGTCTGCATTCAGTACTACCTCAAAGGCGGCCGTCTTGGGATTCTTGATGAGCGCGACTTCTACAAGAACAAACCCCACAATTTTGCGAAAGTAAAGACGAGGCTGCTCCGCTATGTCCTTGTGGACCATTTTTCCGGATCGTTCTGGCTTAAATACTATGATACCACGGGCGAGACTCAGAAGAATATGTACGACTTCCTCCGAGAGGCGTGGGGCCGAAAAGACGAAGAGGAGAAGCTGCCTTTCAGAGGCGTCCCCTTCGTGATGCTCTGGGATGCAGGTTCTGCTAACGTCTCAAAAACCATGGTCTCATTCTTCGACAGCTTAGGCGTCTCAGTCCCAAAGGGCCGCCCCAGGAACCCCCGCAGAAACGGCGCCGTGGAAGTCACCCACAACATCATTGAACCCTGGTTTGAATCCGGCCTACGAATACAACCAGCAACGTCCGTTGATGAACTAAACCAATGGGCGCACGACTTCTCCATATGGTTTCAAGCTGACCGCAAACATACCCGGCACGGTATGCCCCGCACGACCTGCTGGCTCCTCATAAAAGAAGAACAGCTCCGCGAACTCCCATCAGAAGACATCCTTCGGGACCTCTTTGTCAGTCCGAAAGAAGAGCGTACGGTGAGCGGCGCATACACGATCAGTTATCGGGGAAACGAGTACAGCCTAAAGCATATTGAGGGTCTCTTTAGGGGAGCAAAAGTATGGGCGATACTAAAACCCTATAAATGGCCTGCGATTGAGGTCGCCTATCGGGAAGCGGTCTACGAGGCCGCGCCAGTTGAGAAACTTCCCGCTATTGAGGGCGGATTCTCCAGGAACGCCGCCATCATAAATGAGCAGTATCGGTCTCAACCGGAGACAGAGACAGAGTGCGCGATTAAGCGCATGGAGAACATGGCCTACGGCGAAAACCACAGTAAAGGCGTAGTACCTTTTGAGGGACTCCGGGTCTACGGCCACCATGCCGACAAGGTGGACGCCACTCTGATGCCGCGGCGCGGCACCCCCATGGAGATCGACCGCGGCATCACAGAAACCCTGATCAGCATGACCGAGTTTTTAAAACGTCTGGTCGGCAGGGTCGGTTCCATATCACGGGAGATGAACACCCGGTTGCGGGAGGAGTATGGGGAATCCATTGAAACAACCAAAGCGGAAGAGATTATCCGCTCCATAGAGGACGAAAACTGGCCCGTCATACGGGCCGCTGAAGACAGGAGGTGATTGAATGGCAAATAACATGGTCAACAAAGTATACTCGGCGCCCGTCGAGCCAATCATTCTCAAACAACTCCTCTCGGACTGCGCTATTAATCAGCGGGTGATAGGGGATTTGACGGGTCTTGCCCGGACGACCATCAACATTACGGTCAATCGGGGCTACATACCGAGCAGGACGCCGGAGTTCAAAAAAACGGTGGAGAAGTTCGTAGCGGATAATACTCAAGCTGCCTGCTGGCTCGCAACCCAGGGGTTTTCAGTGGCAGATATCTGGAAACCTTTAGGAAAGCTCAATTACCGGGTTCACCCGTCTGATACGACGGATAAGATACGGGCCGGAATAAAAAGGGCCACAGCGGCACTCAAGCCAGGCGATCCGGAGCAGATCACAATTCAATGGGAGGTGGAAATGCTGGATCAGGAAACGATGCGATGCTTCAAAATCTTCAGAAATCCCTTTATAGACGACATTCTAAAGGACGGCGATATCTACATGAGTGAGGAACACCGTTACATTGAGGCGGCGATGCTAGACGCTGCCCACCATAGCGGGTTTCTGGCCGTCATTGGCGAGGTGGGATCAGGTAAGTCCGTCATACGCCGGAAAGTAGTAGGGCAGTTGCGAAAAGACGGCAACACCCTCGTCATCTACCCGCAGATAATCGACAAGACCCGGCTCACGGCGGCGAGCATCTGCGACGCAATCATCATGGATATATCGGAACAGAAGCCGAAGGTGAAGCTGGAACAAAAGACGCGTCAGGTTCAGGACCTTCTTCTTGAACGCTCCAAGCAGAACTTCAGATCAGTTCTCATTGTTGAAGAAGCTCACGATCTTAGTCCTGCGACGCTCAAGTATCTGAAAAGGTTCTACGAGCTTGAGGACGGGTACAGAAAGCTCTTGGGTATTATACTCGTCGGTCAGGTAGAGCTGAAAAAATACTTCAACGAGTCGACCCATGTCGACATGCGCGAGGTGATTAGGAGAATACAGACCGCCGAGGTCCGCGGCTTAAACGGCAACATAGGCGACTACTTAAATCTCAAGTTCCGACGCATCGGCGCGAAGCTCGACGACATCTTTGAGCCTGACGCAATAACAGCCCTGTCCCGGCGTCTCACGGTAAGCGATCAGGGAAACAAGAAAATCAGTCACGCTTACCCTCTGGTCGTAAATAACTACGCGGCCAAGGCGATGAACGCGGCCTGCGAGATGGGCGAGGAGAAAGTCACTGCAGCGGTGGTGGAGGCAATATGAAGAAGAGAAGAGTGTTAGCGTTTGAAATATGCGATATGTGTGACTTTGCTGCATACCATATAGATGATTATTTGTGGTGCTCATATAACGATGAGGACAAAAAGATAGAAAGTCCAGAAGACGGAATCCCTGAATGGTGCCAAAGCCCTTTCCTGATAGAAATCACGGAGGAAGAATGAACATACAAATAAAGGTCCAAGCGCCGGATCTCCTTGCAGTGACTGACGTAATTGATGTTATGTCTTTTATTCGTGATAAGGGGTGGATCCTAAAGGAGGCAGACATATCCATGGAGGCAGAGGAGGAGGAGGAGGAGGAAGAAGAAGAAGAAGAATGAAAGCGAGGGTGTATGCCGACACGATCAAAGGATCAATGCCTTCGGATTCAGAGGCTAAAGCAGGGATCAGACCACGCAACGGCATCGCCTACCCCAACGGCGATCTCCATTGCCGCGTCAGAAACGGTCGGATCAGCAGATCAGCCTGTGTGGTCCAGGCATACCGGCAGCCGGAACACTGCAGTGGTTGTCCGGCAAACCTGTAGGGAGGTTATACATGCAAAAAAGGATGGCGACAGAAGTGAAGCGGACAATCTACCCCATAAATATTTACGCTTGGGGCGATCCACAGGAAACAGATGCAAAGAAGTGGACTGCAAGGGCAAAGCTTGTGGCCGCCGCGATCTTGGGGATCGCTGGAGGATACCTATGGGCGGTGTTTCAGTGACGATAGAAGTAGAAGTGTATAAAAACTGCACCATGATTTATCTGAGAGATGATAATGGACATCTCATTGAGTGCTACGAGACGAGAGACATCACCATCAGGGATTATAGGCGCTTCAAAAAGATCGGTACAAAGACAACCCGCGGGACTCTGAAAGCCGTGCGGGGCAATTAGGGGGATTTATGACAACAAAAAAGCAGTTGATAGGTGATTGCGCTGATTGGCAGGAAGTAGACCAGGCCCTCCGCCGCATGGGAGAGATTGACATCAGTCTCAGCAAACTGGAAGGTGAGATGACACTCAGGGTTAACGAGATCAAGGCGGACTACGACATAAAGGCCGAAGGTCTCATTGCCGAGCGGAATAATCTTGAAGGAAACATCACGCTCTACGCTGAATCTCACAAAGATGAGTTTACCAAGGTCCGCTCGAAAGACCTCACTTTTGGGGTTGTAGCATACCGGGTCGTCCACAAGGTAGTTATCAAATCGAAAAAAGCCACTGTCGCCGCCCTGGAGGCCTTGGGTCTGGACGGATACCTCCGGATCTCGAAAGAACCGGACAAGGAGACAATGAAGCTCCTTGATGCCGGTACTCTTGCGAAAGTAGGTGCGAGGGTTAAAACGGATGATAAGATCAGCGTCGAACCGAACATTGAGAGTATCAGGGGTAAAGAATGAAGCTGAAAGAAGCCCACGAAAAGAGCAAACCTTTAGAAAGACTAAAGCACGTCAGCGGCCTTACCATACCCCGGCAGGAAACCCTGTTTAAGACAATCTGTCAGATGAGCAGGCGCAAGTACGCCGAAACGAACGATGACGGCTGGGCCATCGCCCAGCCCGCGAAATCGCCAGGGCGTGGATAATGGATAACCCCATCTGCTGGAACTGTCCACCGGAGAGCGGCAACGTAATGAAGCGGATCGGCGCGACCTCGGCCCATTATCATTATCAGTGTCAGGTCTGCGGTGTGGAGAGAATGGAGCTAAGGGAGGACCGGCCGCCCCTTGAAGAAAAGTATCGGTATCTCTTGATACGGGAAGAATGATATGACTAACGCCCCCATCAACAAAGGCCAGATCAAGCTTATAAAGATGCTGCAGAAAGAACGCGATCTCTCCGATGACGCATACCGGCAGCTCCTCGCCGATCATTTCGGCGTTATGTCCTGCACGAAACTCACCATGCGTCAGGCTCGGAACTTCATTGATTTACTTTCCGGCAAGCGCTGCTGGACCTGTGCGCCACGACCGAAGCGGGAGAAGATCTCCGCGAACGTGACATTACTCGCTTCCCCCGACCAGCTCCACATGATTGAGGACTTGCGCCATGCCCATAGCTGGGCATTTAACTCCATCCGCTATAACGCATGGCTAAAGAAACGAATGAAATTTGACAAAGTCGTGACATCTATTCAGGCCACCTTGGTCATAGAAGGATTAAAGGCAATGATCAAAGCCGAGAAGCACTGCGTCTGTCGTTATAATCAGGAGGCCTAATAATGGACCAGTGGATTCAGACGATCATTCCCCACCTCACCACCGAAGACCTTCCGGAGAGCTACCGGCAGGTAGCGGCGATTATCGGCGTCGAGGCTGCAGTGAGGCTCTCCGAATATCTGGGCGGTCTCCCGTTTTATTTTCCTCAGCTCGACGGGATCCTCCGCAAGAAGCGCGACCAGGCGATCAAAAAAGAGTTCACGGGAACCAATTACCGGGACCTCGCGATAAAATATAGTTTGACAGAACGCTGGGTACGTGAAATATTAAGCACTAATCCCTCGCAGGAACAACCACCCCTTTTCTAAAAGAAGTAAATTTCTGAAGTACTTCAGCGGACGTAATTCGCCCCATATTTTACATTTTACCCATGCAAGGAACACATCTTTTCACCCCCCCCCAGCACCACCAACCGGAGGGCATAGTGCTGTCAAGGCCTAAGCCCTCCCCTGGCTTTAAAAGCTTAAATGGAGGAAACCATGAAAGAAAACTTTGAATCAACAGTACAGTTCATCATCAAGGAAGAAGGAGGCCAGACGGTAGACCACGCGGGGGCGACCAATATGGGAATCACAATCGGCTTGATGAGGTCGCTCAAGCTTGATTTGAACCATGATGGCGTTATCGATGAGAAGGACGTGGCGCTCGTCGATCAGACGGTCGTCAGTAAAGTTATACGGGAACAGTTCTGGAATCTCGTCGGCGGGGATAATCTTCCTACGGGGATTGACCTGATCACATGCGACTTTGCGTATAACGCGGGACCGGCAGCGGCAAAGGCAATCCTATCGGCCACCGATCCGGCGAGCTATACCCTACGGAGACAGATGTTTTATTGGGATTTACGCTGCAAGAATCCCCAGAAGTACGGTCCCTATTTTGCCGGGTGGATAGGCAGAACAATCCGCGCCTGGCAGAAAGCCGAAGAACTGAAAAAACAAGGAGGAATAGCGTAATGAAGAAAAACGGACGGTTTATGACGGCAGGTATGGTTTTGCTCGCGGCATCCATCCTTTTGACCGCGTGCGGAGGCTCCGGAGGCTCCACGGCGGTAAAGACCGCACAGATCACGAAAGTCACCGCCGAGGCTGCTCTTGCCGAGGCAGTGAAACTAAAGGCGTCAGGCGCCATCACAGAGAGTCAGTTCAATGATGTAAAACAGGCCTACGAGACACTCCGGACTGCCCAGGGTACGCTCATAGACGCAAGAGAAGCCTATCTCAAGTCGCCTACACAGGACACAGAATCGGCTATCGTCGTCGCCGTCCTCACGGTCGCGGCCCGATCCTCAGAATTTGTAGAAATCGCCAAAAAATACCACTTAGGGGAGGAATAACATGGATATCGTCACAGCGTTAGAGATGTTGCCAGCCGTGCTCAACCTCGCGGTGAGGCTTACCACCATAGTACGAACCAACACAGCCATGCCCGTAGACGAGGAGATCGCTACTCTGGAGGCCGCCCGCATGAGATCCGCAGACGACATAATAACAGCGGTCGAGGCGGAGATCGCAAAGGGGAAGACCGCACAGTGACCTGGTCGGAGGTCGCAAAGTCCCTTTGCTTCTGGGGTCCCGGTATGGTGATCGCGTGGTTCACGCTCACCGCCCTTTATAAGCTCGCCGACAAATATCTGGGCGAGTTCATAAAAGCCCAGCAGGGGCAGGCGACGTCCCTCGCCCAGCTTGCCCAGGGCACGGAGGGACTCAGGGACTCCGTACAGGCATTTGTGACCAAGGACAACAGCGAACACCGGGAGATCATCATCCTCCTGAAATTCATCGCGGGAAAACTCGAACGCGTGGAGGACCGTAATGGATGCTAAAACGGAACGGTACAAAAGAATAAGAGGCGCAATTCTCAAGCTGCTCGCCCAGGAACACCGTTCCGCCAAACTTACACAAACCTACAAGAATCTGATCGAATCTGACCAGTGACGGGTTTGCTATTGACTTCCTGCTTCCCCGAGGCCGCCTTCACCTTGAGCTTTTGCCCAAGGCCAGCGCCTTCCTCTCCGCAGGCTGACACGGTGGAACTCACCGCCATATTCTTCAAATTGATTGCCGCATTTACGTCACGATCATGGACATTACCGCAGACCGGACACGTCCACTTACGCACCGACAACGGCAGTTTATCTAATTTGTTCCCACAAGCCGAACACACCTTGCTGCTGGCAAAAAACCTGTCAGCAACAACTACATTTCCGCCCCGCATCGCGGTCTTATACTCCAGTTGTCTGCGGAACTCGAAGAACCCCATGTCGGCAATGGAACGGGCAAGATGGCGGTTCTTCTCCATGCCCCGCACGTTCAAGTCCTCAATACCTATGGTATGGAACCGACATGTGAGGTTGGTCGTGAGCTGGTGCAAGGCGTCCTTACGGATATTGGCGATACGGTAATGCAGCCTTGCCAGCTTCTGTTTGGCCTTACGCCGATTGGCCGATCCCTTCTGTTTGCGGCTCAAGCTGCGGGAAAACCGCCGCAGGCGACCTAATAGCGCCTTATGAGGTTTGGGGCCAGAGATTGTCTCTCCCGTCGATAGTGTTGCCAAGAATGTTATGCCCAGATCCACACCAACCGCGCCTTGGTTTTCGGTTTTGGGAAGGTGGATGGAAGTATCAACAGTGATACTGACATACCAGCGGTCAGCTAAACGGGAGATTGTGGCCGACATGATCTTACCTGTAAATCGCAAGCCTTCAAACATCCGTACCCAGCCCAAGCGGGGAATATTGAGGCGTGAACCGGCTACCTTGAACTGGTCATTGGTGAGACTGAACCTGTCATGGATACCTTTCTTGCGGAACTTGGGATAATGGGCACGCCCTGCAAAGAAGTTCTTGAAAGCGTCGCCCAACTGGATAATCGCCATCTGCGGCGCATTTTTGGTGACTTCCAGCATCCACGGAAACTGTTCGCCTTTGATGGCGTTGAGTCGGCGGCGCAGCGCATACTGTGACGGCTTGGGTAATGTGTTGTCGGTTTTCCATGCCTCGTACTGGCGTGTCCATTCGGTAAGTGCCCAGTTATAGGCAAAGCGAGCCGTACCTGCTGCACGAGACAGGTAGGTGCGCTGCACGTTGTTCGGGTTGAGCGCGATCTTGTGGGCGGTTAGCATTGAGACGCCTCTACGGCTTGGCGCACACCATCAAGCAGTTTCTGGTTTTTACGTGAGCGGCTGCCATATAGCCGGGCCGAGAATACGGTGATGATCTCCAATACGTCCTTGGCAAGATCTTCTTCAAATGTGGTATCTTCACCTTGATTCAAAATCACCACTTCCACGCCTTTGGCTTCGCAGATGGCAAATACCAATTCAGCGCCAAAACGCAGCAACCGATCTTTGTGTGTTATGACTAGGCGACCAATATGACCGTCGATGATGGCTTCCAGCAACCGCTTCAAGCCCTTCTTGTGGTAATTCATCCCAGACCCAAGATCGGATACAACCTCAAATGTCCAGCCCTGACGAGCACAGTAGAGTTCAAGTACTTGCTTTTGACGCCCAAGATCATCCTTCTGGTCATGGCTGGAAACACGGGCATAGGCGATGGTGCGGCGGTTGGCCTCATTATTCGTGTGAAATAATTCTGGCTTGAGTTTTGCCAGATCGTAGCGACGGTGACCGCCTGCCGTGTGTTCAGCGGTAAGTCGGCCAGACGCCTCCCAGCGCCGTAACGTGGTGATCGACACGCCAAGCGCCCTGGCGGCTTCTCCTATACCAACAAATCTCTCCACATTGGAGAGTATAGCATAGATTTAGTTATATTACAAGTGAACTGGTTAAGCCCTGGGCCCATCGACTTCCTCGTACTCCACCGGCTTTTGGACGATCTCCGCTACACTATGCCTGCGGAGGAATTGGAGAGCCACATCGTCTATCTGGAAAAAAAGGGCTGCGTAAAGAAGGAGACGAGGGGTGCTAAGGGCTTTGAGATCACCATGATCACCATTACCGCCCAAGGCCTAGACGTAATTGATGGATTTGCGGACACCCGCGGCGTTGACGTGGGGTTTTAATGGCGAGGAAGAGCTACATGGCCGAGACCATCGAGGCGGCCTACCAGACATGGAGACGTAGCGGCCAGAACGTGGAAATGACGCTCCGTGAACTCGCCAAGCAGGGCTACACCATCAGCAAGCCCACGATCTATGAGTGGACGGAGAAGTACGGCTGGAAGGATCGGGCTACACGGGCGGAGATCAAAGAAAAAGAAATAGCGGATGTAGCCGCTATCGACGCGACCGATCAGCTAATCGCGGATCTCGAGAAACAGAAAGCGAAATATGACCGCTTCTTTGACACCCTCGGAGATTGCGGGGTCGATAACCAAGCTACCTACGCTTATACGGCTTTAGTCAAAACCATCTCGGAGGTCAGAAAGAAGGCTTCGGAGAAACCGGACCTATACGCCATGACACCGATGGTCATGGACGAGTTTGTAAAATTTATCAAAGCCAAGGCCACGGAGAAGGAGAAGGCCGTTCAGGAAACTGTATTTGACCTTATTGATCGGTTCTTTGAAGAGGTAAAGCCGGATGGCGTCTAAAACTGAGATCAAGAGGAAGATTGCGGCGGTAAGGGCGCAAATGCGCACCGAGGCGACGCCCTTCGAGGATATATCTCCCGCAGCGCGGGAAGAGCGGATCAGAAAATCCCGGACGGACGACGGCTATTTCGCGCGGACATATCTCCCCCATTATTTCAACAAACCGTCTCCAGAATTCCACAAGGAAATCTACGAATTAGCAAAAGTGGAGGATGAGCCGGTCTTTATCGCCGCCCCAAGGGAGCATGCGAAGTCGACCATCGTCTCCTTCGAGACGCCCATTGAGGACATCTGTCTTGAGCGGAAGCGCTTCATTATCCTTATCTCCGATACAGAGGACCTTGCCGCTGACTTTAACGTATTCATCAAACTTGAGCTTGAAGAGAACGAGCGGATCAGGGCGGACTTCGGGAGCCTGAAAGGCCCATCGTGGAGCGACAACGATTTCACAACAAGAAACGGCATAAGGGTTAAAGCCCGAGGCCGTGGCCAGCGCGTGAGGGGACTTAGGAACAGGCAGTTCCGCCCGGACCGGGTGATTATCGATGACCTTGAGAATGACAAGAACGTCAGAAACCCTAAGATTGTAAAAGAGGCGGTCAACTGGATTTTGACTGCTGTTATGGGATCTCTCGCGGAAAACTTTTCTATGATGATGATCGGCACGATCCTCGCTAAAAACTCCGTACTCTCCTGGTTTATTAACGCCAAGGACGAAGGAGAGAGGCCCCTCTATCTCTCGAAGGTCTATAGGGCAATCCAGGACGGAACGCCTCTATGGCCTGAGAAGTGGCCCCTTGAGCGATTAGAGAAGAAGCGTCGGCAGATCGGCACGATCAATTTTAACCAGGAGTTTATGAACGACCCCAAGGACGAGGACGGCATGTTCCGAGAGGAGTGGATCCGCTATTACCACCCCGAGGAGCTAATCGGCAAAAGACTTAGGTCCTATATCTATATCGATCCCTCCATGGAGAATGGTGCGTCTAATGACTATAAGGCAATCATCGTTCTCGGCGTAGATGACGATGGAATCATGTATATCCTCGAATCTTTCATCCGCCGTTGCTCCATCGACATGATGGCGAGAGTCGGCTACTCCCGCTATGAAGAGTTTAGGCCCATAGGCTTCGGCATGGAAGAAAACGCTTTAGGCGAATTCGCCCAGAGTCCTTTCAGGCTTGTGGCTAAAGAAAAGAAATATATCCTTCCCATCCGTGGCGTGAAGCATTCCGTGTCGAAAGAATCGAGAGTCTCACGGCTCTCTGCATTCGTTGAGCGCGGCATTATTCGTTTCCAGAAGGGTCACAGCGACCAGGACCTTCTTGTGGAACAGTTGATCTATTTCCCTTCTACCACGATAAACGACGATGGCCCGGACGCCCTGGAGGGCGCAGTCGCCATGGCCGAGGAATATGCGGGATGGAAGATGGAGTTTGCCTCTTCGGGAATAAAACGGCAGAGTGAAAAAATAGGGGGGTTTTTCGCATGACAGAGGGCCACATGCCTAAATACACGCCCAAAGTGTTTGACACGTGTTATAACGCGTCAACGGGGCCTTTCCTTGGCTGTTTACGGGAGGACCGCCATGCCTGAAACCCCTAAACTCACCACCGACGAGATTGCAACAACCGAAAAAGACATTTTTCAGGATTATATGGGCAAGGGCCAGATTAATCCGGATAAGGTCCTAAGGCGAGAATCGGGCGGCAGTGGTATAGAGCTATATGAGGATCTGCTCCGTGACGATCAGGTAGGGTCTAATCTGCAGACTCGCGCCCTTGCCGTGGTTGGCAAAGAATGGGACGTAACGCCAGCCAGCGATAAAAGGATAGACCAAAGAATAGCCGATTATGTAAAAGAGGTTTTACTCGCATGCAATTACGACGACGCGAGGAAGACCCTTCTCTCCGGTATCGTCCTTGGTTATAAAGTCTCGGAGGTGATGTGGGAGTACTCAGAAGGTCAGGTCTGGATTAAAGAGATTATAGGCAAGGCGTCGAGGCGCTTTACGTTTGATCTTGAGCGCAACTTGAGGCTCCTCACAGTCCGGGACATGTTCGAGGGCGAGGCGGTACCGCCCTGTAAATTTATTGTCTATGCCAACGCGTCTGATAACGGCTCGCCCTTCGGTGATGGTCTGGGCAGATCCCTCTATTGGCCCGTGTGGTTTAAAAAAAATGGCGTCAAATTTTGGATGACCTTTGCCGATAAATTTGCCAGCCCCACCACCATCGTAAAATACCCGCCCGGCACACCAAAGGAGCAGCAGCATGATCTTCTATGGGCCGCAGACGCCATCCAGCAAGAATCGTCCATCGCGATACCAAATAACGTAGTAATTGAACTCCTTGAGGCAACACGTTCAGGCACGGTCAACGCCTACGAGAGTCTATGTAATTTTATGAACGCTTCCATCTCCAAGGTCATACTCGGTCAGACATTAACGACCGAGATCGGCAGCAAAGGCAGCTACGCAGCCTCTCAAACCCATAATACCGTCCGCGAGGATTACATCAAGGCGGACGCGGACAGCCTGTCAGCGGCCCTTAACAGTCAGTTGGTGCGCTGGATCGTGGATTATAACTTTTCGGGCGTAACCAAGTACCCCAAAGTATGGATCAGGACCAGCCCGGATAAGGATTTAAAGTTACTCGCGGAGCGAGACAAGATACTCGCGGACATGTGCGTCCCCATAGGGACTAAGTATTTCTACGACACATATAACATTCCCAAGCCCGATGACGGCGAGGAGCTGATAAACCCACCCGCTTCGGACAACCCTTCAAAAAACCAGGACGGCTCCTCTTTCTCCGAAGGGTCGGCGTTTGCCGGACTCATCGCCGCGCAAAAGGATATAGACGCCCTTGCAGACGACGCCCTTAAAAAAGGCGCCATAGGCTTCGGTTCGCTTCAGGGGATAGTCGATTCCGCAGAGTCCTATGACGATCTGCAGACTAAGCTCGGAGAGGCATACGCCGGTATCGATATGGAGCGGTTTCGTGAGGTATTGGCGCAGGCTATTTTTATGGCCGATCTAAAAGGGAGATCTCTCGAATGATTGATTTTACGCTCCTTCCCTTCGACGAGGCAATCAGGTTCTTCCGGGACAAAGTACCCCTCACACCGGATAAGTACAGACAGCTCACCGACGAGGCAAAAGCTAAAGCGTTTACGGCGGCTGGCGTTGCCCGTATGGACGTGCTCACCGACCTTTATACCGGTATTGATAAGGCCATAGCGGACGGTACGACATTCGCGGATTTTAAGAAATCAGTTAAAGAAACCATTGAGAAACGCGGGTGGGGCGGCATGAACCCGCACCGCTTAGACACGATCTATCGGACTAACATTCAAGGGGCGTATCAGGCGGGTCATTACGCACAGCAGACCGAACTGACCGGCAATCGTCCTTATTGGCAGTACGTGGCCGTAATGGACGGCAGCGTCAGGCCGCTGCACGCCATAATGCACCGCAGAGTTATGCGCCATGACGATCCCTGGTGGCGTGAGAACTATCCGCCCAACGGCTTTAGGTGCAGGTGCACGGTGAGGAGCTTATCCCAGAGGGAGCTTGACCGGGAGAAGCTTAATGTTGATAAGAATCCGATCCCTGCCGCGGATCCAGGCTTTAGAACCAACCCAGGAGAAGCTATGGGCAAGGCGCTTACCGACGAGCAATTTTTGAGGCTCCAAAGCGATCCAAAACGCTGGACCCCGCTCATCAAAAAAACATTTGAGACCTACGGGCGACCAAAAGCGCGAGATATTACGGACTATATGGCTACATCCATCCCGCTATGGCCCAGAGGTAAAAAAGCGGCCGAGATGTATAAATCCGGGATGGCCGGGCAAGCCCTTACGGACCATGTCGGCGATCCGCTTATACTCAACGATGTGTTGATTGATCACCTTAATCTCGATGGAAGGGAACGGTTTTTGCCCTTCATAGCCGACGTAGTACAAAACCCCTATGAGATATGGCTGCAAGCCGAAAAAGAAAAGGATACGGGCAGGATAATGCTCAGAAAGCGATATATATCCGTTATTCGTGCAGGCAAGGACAGACCTGTTCTTCTCGTCGCGGAGAGCTCCCGGGGTCAATGGACAGGCTATACGATGCTGTACACGGATGACGTCGGATATTTGGATCGAATCAGAATGGGGATTTTGCTCTATGGCAGGTAATATGGGGTCAAGCGTCCCCCGCGCGGAACGTGGCCGGTCTTTGCCGTATCGGGTGCGCGGCCCACGGCGCCGACAAGGATTAAGTATACCACAGAATAAGGACGTGTCAAGTGGACGATTTTAAGATAACTGTTGATATCCAGGACAAGGAGCTTAAGGATCTCCTTACTGCTCTGACCAAAAGGGCAACGGATCTCAAGCCGGCCATGAAGGAAGTAGGCGATATAGTGCGATCCTCCATTATCCGGAACTTTGAGGCAGGCGGCAGGCCGGAGCGATGGCAGCCGAACGCGCTGTCCACGATCATGGCAGGAAGAGGACGATCCAGGACATACACGCTAAAAGGTATAGTCAGAAAGCCCCAGGAACGGAAGCTACAGAAAAGCAAAGTACTGATGCGTACAGCCCGCCTTAGAAACTCCATCAAACATAAGGCCTACAGCGACAGAGTGGAGATTGGCACTAACGTGATATACGGACGCATCCATCAGCTCGGCGGCAAAGCAGGCAGTGGTCTTAAGGTGACGATCCCCGCAAGGCCGTACCTCATGGTACAGGACGAGGACTGGCCGGAGATCAGGACCGCCATAGAAAACTATCTCATCGACCAGGAGGACATAATGCAGATCCCAGTATTCCGGACGGGCACACATACCGATTCTAATGGTAATAAGCGGACATGGACCGAGGCCGATCTCGACCGTATGGTCGCATCCTACGATCCCAAGCGGCACGAAGCGCCTGTTGTCATCGGCCATCCGACCGATAACGCGCCAGCGTGGGGATGGGTAGAGGCTCTAAATCGGACGGGAGATACCCTCTATGCTAAGCCTAAAGATCTGGTCCCGGAGTTTGTCGATATGGTCAAAAAAGGCATGTTCAAGAAGCGCTCTATCAGCCTCTATGGAGACGGAACCCTGCGGCATATAGGTTTTCTGGGGGCGTTGCCCCCGGCGGTAAAGGGCCTGCCAGACATACAGTTCGGAGAAGGTGAAGCAATAACGATTGAATTTGAAGAACACAAACAACACGAAGGAGGTAGAAAGATGGGAGTAATGAACGCAATTGATTGGATTAAGCAACAGGCGGGCAAAATGGGAGTGACCATTGCGGATCCCCCGGAGTCCCCACTTGGAGCGACATTCAGCGAGGCCGAGCTTCAAATCAAAATTGAGGCCGCAAGGAAGGAGGAGCGGGATAAGGCGGCGCAAGAGTTCTCCGAGGCCGGTAATGCCCGAGAGAAGGATATCAAGGCTCGGGAGGAGAAGATCAGACAGCGGGAGATAAAGGCCAAAAAAGATGACATAGCCGCTTTCTGCGAGGCCCTTCAAAAAGAAGGGACGCTAACCCCCGCCATGATGAAAGTAGGCATGGGCATGACCAATTTCTTAGAGTCGATTGCCGCGATTGAGACCACGATAGAGTTCGGAGAGGGTGACGAGAAGAAGAAACAGGCGCCAATAGAATTTATGCAGGCATTCCTCCGAGGTTTGCCCAAGGCCATAGAATTTAAGGAAGTGGCTACGGGTGACAAAGATGCGGGCGCAGGCGGAGACGCCGCGAAGCGGGAGAAACTCATCAGTGATTTTACGGAGAAAAATCCCAAGGCATCGTACAAGGACGCGGTGTTACACGTATCAAAAGAACACCCGGAACTTTTTCGGGACTAACTAAGGAGGCAGACGATGATAGGACAAACATCAGGCATTGAAAAATCGGTTAACGCAGGGGCGGCGATCACCGCCTATACCATCGGTAAATTTGGCGCAAACGACAATACCATGATCCCCGCTACTTCAAATGCGGACCTCATGTTCGGCGTCTTTCAGCACGACGCGGGGAATGGCTCGGAGGTGCGCGTAATGCTAACCGGCATATCTCGACTAAAGATCGGCGCTGGGGGTATTGTCAGGGGATCACCTGTCACGGCGGACGCGTCCGGACAGGGTGTTGCCATAACAGGCGCGGCTGGTACCAACGTACAAAGTATAGGTATCGCCATGGCGACCGGGAATGCGGGCGACATTGTCCCTGTCCTTATCGCACCGTCGAGACCGCAGCAGTAACAAAAATATAGGAGGTATACCATGCCAGAAGCAAGAACAGTACACGTTGATGCGACTTTAAGCACCCTGTCCGTAAAATACAGGAACGAGGCCATGATTTGGCCCATGGTGCTGCCCTTGGTTAAGGTGGGGCGGCGATCAGATAAATTTGTCAGATACGTCAAAGAAGACAGTTTTAAACTTGCCGATGACGCGATCGGTCCAAAATCATTACCAAACGAAGCGGACTGGGGAGTAGTCACTGACAACTACTCCGTCAGGGACCACGCCATGGGTGAGTGGTTGCCGCAGGAAGCCATCGACAACGCCGATATCCCGCTCCAGCCCGAGGTCGATACGAACGAGTTTTTGAACCTGCTCTTAGATATTGCTCAAGAAAGACGGGTCGCAAGCCTCGTATTCAATCCATTAAACTACCCCACGGGCAACAAAGTGACCCTGTCTGGCACATCTCAGTGGGGACAGGCAAGCGCAAGCCCGATAGCCAATATCCTTGCCGCCATAGAGGGCTGCTTTATCCGTGCCAACACTGTGATAATGGGCGCAGATACATGGATGGTATTCAGGCGGCTCCCGGAGATACTGACCGCAGTCAAGGGTCAGAATGGCGGAGGGCTCGCCACACCAGAGGAGTGCGCCGGACTCTTTGAGGTTCAAAACTGGATTGTGGGCCGAGGTCGCTATATCACCTCGGCGGAGGGCCAGACCCCAACATTCTCGCGCCTCTGGGGCAAGCATGCCGCGGCGCTCTACGTTGAACCCAATCCGGGTATCAAAACCATTACCTTCGGGGTCACCTTCTCGGAGATGTTCCGTCAGACTCAGAGGGACTTCGACCCTAAGCGTGGAATAAAAGGGGCGCACTACTTCAAGACGGCCTGGAACTCGGACGAGAAGATCATAGCGGCGGACCTTGGGTACATGCTTGAGAACGTCGTACCGTAAATAAGCTACTTCCATGGCCCTCTCTCTGCAACGGGGGAGGGTCAGGAAAAAAGGAGACTTACATGCCAATATACATAGTAAAAGATGGTCACATACTCCATGACGGGACGCTATACGCTCCAGGAGACACTATAAGCCTCAAAGAAGATCAGGCGGACGGCCTTTCGGTAGAGATGCTCCAAGACGGGCAGGAGGGGACAACTCTAACTAACAAGGAGATGATTGCGCTTCTTGCGCAACGGGGCGTTGAAATCCCACCCAAACCTACCAGGGCGCAGCTCCTTGAACTCCTTGCCGAGTCCGAAAAGACAGATAAAAAGGACGGTCAGTAAATGTACTCTACCATTGACGATATCAAAAAACTGCTCCCCGAGGGCGCGCTTATCCAGCTAACCGATGACGAAGATACCGGAGCGCCGGTAATTGCAAGGATAGACGAGGCAGTAGTGCAGGCCGACGCAGAGATCAACGCGTACTGCGCGGGCAGGTACATAGTCCCGTTTGCGACCACACCCGACGTGATCAAAAAATGCTCAGTCGATATCGCGATTTATAACCTATACAGCAGACATGTGGAGGAGATTCCGGAGACAAGGGCTGACCGGTATAAAAATGCGATACGTCTCCTTGAGGCCATAGCTAAGGGGACGATTTCTATCGGGGCGGCGGAGGAACTGTCTACAAATAACTCCGACAGCGCGGTAAACACAAAAACAAACGATGACCGTACCTTTACAAAAGAAAGTCTGGCGGGGTTCTAAATGGACTTTACGGATATTGAAGACAGGATAAAGACTGCGATCAGGACGGCTATACCCTACGCCAAACTTGTTGAGACCTACGCGGGTCAGCTTGAGGGCGATATGGAAAAGCTTCCCATGTCGTTCCCTGTAGTCTTCGTGGCTTACGGCGGCTCCGCTCTCGACCTGGTCGATGGTCAGAGCTATAACGACGCCCCCACATTCTCGATCGTCGTCGCGGCCAAGGACTTGCGAGGAGCGAAGGATCTGCGCGAAGGCGAACATGGCTGCTACCAGATGATAAAGGGTGTGCTCGGCGCAATAGCGGGACAGACTTTAGGACTCGACATATGGCCTCTTAAACCGGTCCGGGTCAATCTTATCTTTATATCCAGGATCATGGCAGCCTACGGCATAGATTTCGAAACGAGTTTTGATAGCATCTATCAGGAGGGATAATGGCAAAGATACGAGTAATCGCAAAAGTAGACGGAGTCCACGCAACGAGCGGTATCTACCTCGAAAAAGGAAAGCAATACGACGTCGAAGAGGACCTTATCGGCGATGAAGTGTTTGAAAGAGTGAAACCTGATCCGGCAACCAAGACTAAACCGGTTGCAAATAAAGAGGAGGCTTAAATGAGCGGAGTAGCAGGAGTCGAGATAAAGGCCGCGTATAAGAGGGCGGCAGTCTGGGGAACGGCAGTGGCCTGCGGAGCGGGTGACGGGCTTTTGATTATACCATCGACGATCAAGAAAGATGCAACTGTGGACGTGGACGATTCTCTGGGCACTTATTTCTCTAAGGACGGCATCTTAGGCGCCATAAAAGTCGAAGGAGATCTCAACGCATACATGCGCTATGACGGACTCGACGTGCTGCTGGCTCAAGTCATGGGCATCGCGGGGGCGCCGGTCAAACAGGGTACAACCGCGGCCTATGCTTATACGTATAAACCCACAACAGATACAGACGGCGAGTTTGGCACGCTGACCAAGAACATGAAGAACTACATCGAAGAACACACCAGCGCAAAGATAGCAGGGTTTACCATAAAGGGAGAATTCGGCAAAGCGCTTACAATCGGATTTAAGGTAATTTCGATTAACAAGACAGCAGACTCCACGATCAACACTATAACCACCTTCAATAATGTGACGTTTATGGAGGTGGCAAACCGGATAAAGTTCTCTGAAGGGGTGTTCCGGATGAACGCACAATCCGGCGCGGCTCTGAATGTGGGCGATAGAATTTACCCATCATCGTTTGAGCTCTCTTTTCAGAGAAAACTTACCGGAGTGTATGGCCAGTATAAGCACACGAGCGGGAGCAACATTCAGGATTTAATCGATGAGCCAACAAACGACGGGCTTCCAGAGATAACGCTTAAACTTGAGTTCCCACGGCACACAGGCAACACGTATCTTACGATCTTAGGCAGCGACAGCCGTCAGAAGATGGACATCACATTCACCGGAGCCAATATAGGAGGGACCTACAACCGTCAGTTTGCACTCCAGTTCCCTCATTTACAATTAGTCAACGATGACCCCGCCGACGCGGCCGGTATCATCAAGGAGCCGCTGGAGTTTAAGGTCTACGGCGCAGGCTCGGCTCCGGCCGGTATGACGGGTATAACGGATCCATTATGGATTTCTGGGATCAACCAGCGGGCGACAGATCCGCTCGCATAAATAAAGGAGGAGACATGGATATATCAGGATTACAAAGAGAGACCTTCGAGGTGTGGACGCCGTTTTTGGATGGGAAGGTAAAAATAAGGTACGTATCAAGGGCTGAACTGTTTACTATCAACAGTCAGGCTACACGTAATACATGGGATAAAGGCCATCAGCTGCAAAAGGAACACGATCCGATAAAAGCCGATATCTTTCTGGGCAGGGCCGCGGTCAAAGGCTGGGAAGGATTTACCATGAACGGCGAGGCCTATCCTTACACAGAACAGAACTGCGACTTTTTGATGGGTAAGTGGGTAGATTTTGCGCGATTCGTCAACGAGATCTGTATCGATCTTCAGGCCCTCATGGATGCGGAGGCGGCGGCAGAGGAAAAAAAGTAATTGACTACATCAGGGCACGGCTCGACTACCCTGGTGTGTCTTGCGAGATCTGCGAGGAGGCCCGCGAGATTGACGGTGATATACCGGATTGCGAAACTGCAAAGGGCTGCATTATCCCGCCTCTCACCGATCGGGGGAAAAGAATAATGGCAATGAGAGAAAAGCTCATAAGACTCAAGGACCTCGTCGATCCCGCCACGATCCTTGCGATGTACGGAGCTACATTGAACGATCTGGAACTGCTTTCGAAAGTTGAAGAGCTGATTGAATCAGTAAAGGGGACAGATGCCGGACGTTAAGATCGTAATAAACGCCGAGGACGATACCCAACGGGCGTGGAGGGCATTACAGCACGGGGCCAAATCAGCGTTCGACGGCATCGCAACGTCATTGATCGCGGTCACCGCCGCCGTTGCCGGTGCGACCGGCGCGATGAAAGTCATGATTGATCAGGCAGCCCTTGCCGCCCGTGTAGAGACCTTGGGCGTTGTATTGACAACGGTAGGCAGAAACGCCGGGTACTCCACAGAGCAGATGCAGGGCTACGCCGATAGTGTCCGGCGTATGGGCATTACCACACAGGAGTCCCTCTCTGCTGTGACCCGTATGACTCAAGCTAACATCGATCTCGGCAAATCCTCTCAACTCGCCCGTATCGCCCAGGATGCGGCAGTGATAGGCGATACAAATAGCAGCGAGGCACTCTCCCGTCTCGTCCAAGGTATTCAGTCAGCCCAGATAGAGGTACTCCGAGGCATCGGGATCAACGTTAACTTTTCTAAGAGTTATGAACAGCTTGCTCAAAAACTCGGCAAAATCGTCGACGCCCTCACCGAACAGGAGAAGGTTACTGCACGGACGAACGTTGTCCTTGAGGCCGGAAAAGGTATTGCCGGAACCTATGCCGCCTCCATGGACACTGTAGGTAAACAGGCCGCGTCACTTACGCGCTACTCGGAGGAGGCAAGGCTCAAACTCGGTGAACTGTTTAAACCCGCCTACGCCGCGGTTATCACCCTATCGACCAATGCGCTTAAAGGACTAAACGACAGTCTCGCCGAACTTAATAAATCAGGCGCTCTGGCCAAATGGGGAGAGGTGGGCGCAAGCGCCATCAGGCTTTTGGTTGATTCTGCATTACCGGCAGCTTTTTTAGGTCTGGGGGTGCTAAGCGGTCATCTGGGCGCCGCGGCCCTAAAGGTCGCTGCTCTCGCAAAAGAATTTACATCACTGGAGGCGGTAATCAGATCCGTAGCGATCGTCGCGTCCACCCCGTCATTGTTTGCCGTAGGCCCCATGCTTGCGGGTATGGCGATCGCAGGTGCGGCCTACGCAGGATATGAGCTGGGGTCAATGTATGACGCATCAAACGTTAGAGAAAGGAATAAAGAGAGAGAAAGTAAGGCATGGATTCAGGAGAACAAGGAGTTCCTTGCCGAAAGGTGGCGGGTTACACAGAGACAGCTTGACGAGTCCGGTATCAAGGGTATGCTCGGCCCCAAGGCCCTCGCCGACGCAATGCAGGCAGGCGACATAGTCAAATATCAGGTCAAAGTAGGCGAGACCGTCGATATAGAGACCGGTCAGATAGCCGATATTATAGAGACGCGCTTCAAGAACGTCCGGGACGAGCTTCAGAAAACTAAAGAGCAGATTGACGCCACCACCAAGGGATTTGCTCATATGAGTACAGTGCTTGATCAGATGGGTGGCATGTCGCTTAAACTCGCAGGCGATGACCTTAGGCGGCAGATCGCCGAGGAAGTACTTGACATGAGGGCGCTCTCCGCAGAATATCAGGCCCTCTCCGACACGGTTAAGACGGGACTCCAGATGGACCGTCAGGCAGATCAGATGGAGCGGGTGACAAAGCTCTTTGCCGAGTACGGCACGACCATCGACAGTGTCTATACCAATCAAATCGCTTTACAAAAGGAAGTGCTTGCCGAGGTTACGAACTACGAGACCAAACAGTCCAACATCGCCAAACAGGCAGCATCTGTAACAGAGACGGAGATCAGATACAATGAGGCGAAGTTAGCCAATTATCGGGCTACGTATGACGAGTTAGCCAGGATGCGCAAAACCTATTATGACGAGACGGTCAAATCTGCAGCCAATCTGGTTAAAATCGAACGGGATATAATGGCTGGCAAAAAAGAAGCATCCGACATGATCTATGAGATGTGGAATAAGCGTAACCCCGCGGCAAACGAGATGGAAGAATGGTCCAGAAAATGGTCTCGGCTGCAGACGGACGCCGCTTATGCCGCAACCCTCCCTATTGATCAGCAGGCAGAAGCCTATACCCGGCTCGCCAGGTCCTATGCGGATATGGGTAAGGTAATAACCCAGACTGAGATGGCGAGGCAACTCGTCACCTCCGGTTCCGGATTTAGGACGACCACGGAATTTCAGGACGTGGAAATTACACGATACTACGACACATGGCAGGCGGCTGAATTGGGGATGATGGAGATGCTCCGGGCGTCTCAAACCGTGCGGGAGCAGATGGCCGTCCAGGAGGCGCAAAACCACGCAAAAGGAACCGCACGGATCGCTGAGATAACGACCGCCATGGAGGCCCTGAATGTCGCCATCAAGGCCACGGAGGATACGCTCGTGAGTCTTGATAACCTCTTGGCCACTCAACGGATGCTCTCCATTGACGTGTCGGGCGCCCTATCAGGACTTAGCATGGTGCGCGACATGGCAATCGACGCCTTCAGGATTCTGGCCCAGGTGGGTTTTGCGCCGGTATCGCCCAATGGCGGCGCAGGCGTTCTCGGCTCGTATGCCACAGGTACGGATTACGTTCCTCGGACCGGCCCCTACCTTCTCCATCAGGGCGAGGCGGTGATCAAGGCGTCGCAGAATACCGGCGGACGGTCGATCAATATTACTTTTGGCGATATTGTGGTCTCAGGCGTTGACAAAGACGCGCGGCAGATCGCAAGAGAGATAGCTCCCGTCATAAGGGACGAAATTAAGAGGCTGGAGGCGCGCTCATAAAAACTTTCCCTTCAAACTTCACCGTCGAAAAGAATAAAAGAACCGGAGCGGCGCCGTTTTGGATTCTGGAATGTCCTTTTCCGACGGGGGCGATATATCTTTCGGACTATCAGGTCACATTTAC
>JAISPL010000038.1 GCA_031274925.1 Syntrophobacterales bacterium
AGCGGGATACACTTTTTACCCGTTATTGGAAGAACGTTAGCTTCATCGCCACTATACAAATCCTTATGCATTGCCATCTGGACATACATTCGAACCATTCTATCTGTGCCTTCATATCCACCGTACAAACCCGCTATTTCTTTGGTTTAAGATTTCACCTGCATCTGAATTTGCGCCTTCATAAATAAGCCCGTCAGGGCTTATATAGTCTCGGCGGGCTTTACTCCTTGTAAACATGTCATTAAGTATATAAACGCCAACATGAGAAGCAATTTGGTGACAATTCCAGAAACAAAATGTATGATGACTGCATCTTTTGATTCAAAAAGAGAGGGTTTACTTGCAAAAAAGTATTTGCCATGAATTACAGATAAAGTTTTGGACAAGGACCCGGGTAAGCCTCTGGCGCAGTTCTTGATGATAAAGATTGTCCCGACAGATACCGCCCCGGATCGTATCTTGATCACACATGCCCGGATGGAGCGCGCGAAGCGTGCAAAGCCAGGATAGATATAGCCGGCCGGGAAATGGCGTCCCGGAAGAAAGACACAAAACATATGGGAGGTAACGTGCCAAAAGAAAAAACATTAACCCCGTTAGCTATAAACATCAGGCGGCATCGGGTACGACTCGGCCTTTCTCAGGACGAACTCGGAAGAATAATAGGTGTGAAGATAGAAACGCCTCAAGGTGCGATCAGTGGCTTCGAGATGGGCCGCAGAAAACCTAACCCTGAAATGATGAAAAAACTATGCGAGCTCTTCGGGGTGGACGAAGTGCTCTTAAGAGGTCTTGTGGATGAAGAACAGGATCGTGTCCTGCAGTTATTTAAAAAACTCAAAGACTGCGGTGACGGCAAGGCAGAAGAGTGGATCAAGTGGGCGGAATGGCAGATAGCAGGAGAGGGGCAGCCCCAACGACAGAATGATAAAAAACCAAAACAAGAAGAGTGATCATTCTCCCCTTCAAGGCCTCTTATTCCAGCGCTGATTTTATAGTCTGACGCAAGCACACAAACAGGCGGACCAAATCGCCGTCACCCGTTTTATGCCCAAAGGCGATGTAAGGATACGGGCTTGTCGAGCTAAATCTTTTTTGTACAAATCATCGTTTAACTTCCATTTGCCATCAATAAGCTCATGGAACGGGGAGGGCCTAAGTTCAGGATCTCAATATCAGATCAATTCCGCCTGTTCCCTTCGTAATATTCTCCTTTACCGTCTATAAAGTATCCCATGACTACCACCCCCTCGAAGCAAATATCTCAGCATCTGCGGCCGCCGTATGCGTAGTAGTACCAGTTCTTATATTACGAGACGAACCTACATATAAGGTAACCATATCGGTATCAATACTACCAATATCTACACCATAATTAGATGTACTTATATAACTTATAAAATCCCCCCAGGTCTCACCGCTGGTGGTCCCGCTTGCTTTAACTATTTGAGGAATACACCCTATATAATGATTTTTGCTATATGCCGTACTTACAGCTATCGGAAATTTGCCTGAAAAGTATACTCCATTAAAGGCGTATTGCCTTGGTGCGCTCATATCCAATGGCGCTATGGGAACTAAATGCGCCCAGCCTAAAAATACAACCTGAACAGGATTCCAGTTAGTACCATCACCCTTGTACATTACCATTTCACTGATGCTAAATAAAAAACTATCCGCAGCAGGGACAGCCTGACCTATAGAAGATGCATACACAGGCCGAATATTAGTTTTTCCTGTAGTTAACGCCCCAGTTGAAGGATTCCTCTGTACATAAAAATAATTCCTGCCATCTGTAACTGTAGGCAAACTCATATTCTGAGTTATGATACCCTTATAATCATCTGCCCCAGCAGCGAAATTAATTATACAAGGATAAGTTGGTGAAGCTTGAAGTCTTGCAACAAGATTTGAGACTTTCTCAATCAAATTCGTCGGATGACCACTCTGAACAGTCTGTCTTACGCTCGGTGTATTAGCAGGTATCCCCGGCTTATTGCTCAGGTCGTTATAATTACCGGTAGTGGCGACAGGGGCTAAGTTGGGTTTATTGAGAATCTCAGCTTTACCTGAATTAGCTGTCCAATCAGCGTTTACCTGATCTTCGCTGCCACCGCCGCCTGATGGCGCGTTATACCAGCCCTTATTGCCGGAGGAGTCAGTACCGTATACTTTATTGTTTCCCGGAACCGAAGAATCACCATCGAGAGTCAGTACATTATTATTGCTGACTATGGACTGATCTACCGAGAGCGCGCCACAATCTCCGGCCGCTTCTTCAATCCTTAATCCGTCGGTGGAGGTATGGAGGCATCTACCGCCCGTGACCGCGGGGACCACCCTATTCGCCGCAAGAGGGAAAATAAGAGGTACGGAACCTTTTACCCATTTCCCCGCGCCGTCTGACTGCAGAGGTACTCCCGCAGTCGTGCCGGAATCGGGAATTGATCCTCCGGGGATACCGAGAGAAAGGATACTGGATATTGACACCCTCGCCGTAGTCCCGCGAACAGATAAATCAACGGGGACTTGTGATTGAACAGATACCTCAGAATTGCCGGGCGGCAGATTTGATATACTGATTGTCTGTGCACTGGCAAATCCGGCCAACATAACGAGCGTAAAAATCACAAGAAATAGTCTTTTCATACGGTTCCATTAATATCCTATAAAAAGGAAAGCAGGTCAGAGCCACTCCACCGCATAAGGAGGATAGCTTGCACTCGATTCGCAGGGTTCCGGTATCTTCCTGATTATCGTTTCCAGTTCGTCCATATCGGTAAATAAAGCCTCACGCCCAAACTGCCGGACGACCGCCGGACGTGCGATGCCTGTACAAAATCAGGGTCGATCACTGCCTGAGAGGCGTTAATCATCACTCGCCTCCGCTCCTGATTTTCCCCACTCTTTTGAGACGGGACCCCAAAATAACCTTGATAACCTTTGCCGCCATTCCTGCCATATATACTCCAATACGGTGGGCCATGATCGCGAACTGCTGTCCGTATTGCGTCAGTTGCAAAGTCTCCATCCGTTAATTCTCATTACAAAAGTGATCGCCTTTTCCAACATTCCTGCTCCTCCAATTACTGCTGCACTGCTCCTCCCGTCACGTTATTGTCTTTAGCGAAGAGAAATGCCACGATGGTCGCAACTCCGGTGAAGACCAGCTGCCAGTCTGGTTCAGCCATTGCGAGACCATGAACAATCTGTGGGATGCCGGCAAATACCCCAAGTAACGTTGTTTTCCAGTTCTTCATTATATATCTCCTTATGTATTTTTTTGCCCCAGGTCAGGGAATGATTGATATGACGCACGCGCATCGTCCCTTTTCCCATGAGTATCTCTCCCATGGCCCTGCCATAGACGGAGGCTCCATAAGCTTTCTCATTGGCGGGCACAGGAAGGCTTCTTTCTCTTTCAGACATCATCCTCCTGTAAGAGACGACGGGTAAGGCCCGCCCTTTGAGAAGCACCGTAAGGATGGTAAGGAGTATACTGCCCATTATTCCCATGGGCCAGTATTGCAGTCTGAAGATGCCGGCCCACAGGGCAATCTATTTTCTTCCGCTCTTCAATCTCCCGTCTCATAATGTCCCTGAATTCGTCGTGAAACTCTCTATTTGGACATCTCCAACTAAACCCCTTATACGTACCCGCGCCTTATATTCGGCGGAAATCTCCGGCCTGCCACCACGGTTTTTCTGGGCTCGCGGGATCATGGCTGCTCGTTCTTCGCGAGGTCAATCACCTGATTTATGTTGTTATTCAGTTCATCCCTTAAATTTCTGATCTCATCCCTGACGACGCTTATCTGTCCCATCCAGTTTTCCTTGCAGTTGTCGCATTGCTTCTGGAATACCGCGTTGGCAAGGATATTTTTCAGGTCCTCGGCGTTCTTCTCTATCTTCGCCTTCATGATGCCGAATACAATGAGCCCGCCTGTACCCGCGCCTGCTACTGCGGAGGCGGCGTCTGCGAGTAAGTTTATTCCGGAATCCATCTATTACCTCCTTATAAGTCGCTTTATTCGTCGATAACGTCTGGAGATTCAGCAGGACCTAAAATCTCAACACCAGACACAGAGTTGAAGGAATTTGAGTTAGAAATAGCGTATCCCGCCTGTGTTGTACTTCCCGTGTACTCGTCGATAATGATGATGCCGGGGGAACCAGCAATGCCGTATCCCTGTCCTTGCGCTCCACCCCCTCCGGCTCCATAGGTCATTAACTAGGACATACCCCCCATCCCGCCGAGTCAGTCAGTTCTTACAGGTTGAGGGGAACTAGTGCCTGCCGTATCGGCCATCCGTATACCACGGTACCCTTCATGACCGTGCATACATAGCCCGAATATTGATTGACCCCCTATCTGGCATGTATCGCCCCCTAATCCGCCAAGGACCGACAACATTGAGGACGCGTCCGCCATTGTCCTGCCGCCGCCTGATGTTCCGGTAGTAACATGACCTCCTCCCCAAACGGTGTATAAAGTACCTCCTATCGTGATGGACGTATCTCCGCCGGAACTTCCGTTATTTCCAT
>JAISPL010000039.1 GCA_031274925.1 Syntrophobacterales bacterium
CGCCAAAGCAACTTTCATCAAGCTCTACTTCACCACCTGAAATTCCTTGAGCAGCACAATATTCATATTGATAGTATTTCTTGAAAAGCCGAGTTGTGAGCTTGTTTGGGTAGCCGTCAAACAGCTTGCACTTACTGTTCTCAGCCACCATCCCCTCGCCTTAAGCCACCCCATCCTGTGGGCCGCTGCAGAACCCCATATCCAGGACGGTGGTGCGATAAACTGCCAATAATTACGACAATAGACCGACAATAACCGAGTTACAATGATCCCGAGAAATGGATTCACGCGCTTTGAGCCGTTCTCTCCTTAAATGTCAGAAGGTGCAGACCATGCTCGTCAATGTCAATGGAAAGGGTTTTGTCGTAGTATCGCCATTCCCGACAAAGTATTGTTTCAAGCTAGACAGGCCATTCTGGCCAGAGGGTCTGCGATAACTCCCGGTCAATGCATTCCGTTGGACTATCATGAAAATCAAGGGATGAAAGTATAAAATCTCCTTCGGATGCGCATGTGATTTGTTTTCATGGTATACTGTCATTTCTTAATACAGGAACTATATTATATGAAGGAAATCATCGAGTTCATTCATGAACCGGACCAACTTGACAATCTGAAAGCTACTTACGTTCGAATGTCGAAGGAGCGGAGAGAAGAGACTATTCTAGCAATAACGGACACGAAGGAAGGTGGTGCCGGGAAGTTTCTGGTTTCGGTACTCCCTTCCGAGCCGGATAAGGAGGTTCAAAAACTCATCAGAAAACAGATTTTCAAACTGAAGACGATGGGAATAAAAATCGAGGAAGAACGTCCGGCAGGAGAATCAGCGCTGAAAAAAATAGAAACAAAAAGACAACACAAGGGGTTCATGTTCAATTATGACTCGACCGGCACCAGAACCGTTATAGCGGCCTTCGAAGTAAAGAGAAACGGCTTCATCTTCATCAACGCTGTAATACATTTAGCTGACGGGCTGATTGATTTGAAACTTGCCCCCTTAACCGGAGATGATGTTGAAACGATTATGGCAAAGTATCGGACAGAAACCACAAAATCTACTGTTCTCGCTGAGACATCACCCCGATACGCCGCATACCTGATTGAGGAGGGAAACGCAATATCTCACCTTTACACTGAAGATGTAACGCAGTTAAGGCGATTTGTTTCGTCCCTGAAGGATTCAATTGAGAAGCCCCAAGATATTTACGGCCTGAAAATACCTGGTACTTTTGAGCCTCTACCTCCAGGCGCCGTTCTCTTGGACGACATGTTCACTTCTCTAACGCTCTCCTGGGACACCATTGAGGAGGACAGAAGAGCAATTGAGACGTTTGATAAACCTGCAATCCTCCTGCCGTCACATATGGTAAGAGAGAAGGAAGAGAGTTTTGTAAAGACCCTCATCGAAAAAGAAGTCTTGAAGTCGAAAATTACTCTATTGAGAAGAGTGTTTGAGGATTACGCGTATATCTTTTTCCAGATCGAACGGTTTGACTGCTTTCATGACCTCCTCCATCTTTTGACAAGCGACAGGGGACTGACCGAAGCCCTCTCCTTTTTTGCAAAGAAGTCCCTTATAGCTCCAGATCCAGAGGAGGAACGGCGGCAGTCCAGCCTCATCGTAAGCCCTTATGAGCAGATTCATAGTTAAGGATAGGTTTTTCAACAAAGCCAAACAGGATGGCTACAGGGCGAGAAGTGCATATAAGATCTTGGATATCCAAAAAAAATTCAGGCTCATCAGGGCTGGAGACTGCGTGCTTGATCTGGGCTCAGCTCCCGGAAGCTTTCTCCAAGTCATATCGAAGCTAGTCGGAGACTGTGGCAGTGTTATCGGAGTGGACATACTTCCGGTCGTGGCTTTGCCGGCGAAAAACATCACCCTCTTGAAGATTGATATCAGGGATGTTAATGTAGAGGTTCTGTTTAGGGAGTATTCTCTTGACCGATTCGATGCAGTTACCTGCGATATCGCACCAAATCTGTCAGGTATAAAGGAAGTAGACGACAAGAACGTGAACGAGCTGTTCGAGGCGGTTCTTAACGTCGTAAGGGTCGGCCTTAAAACTGGGGGAAATTTTCTCATCAAGTCTTTCTTTTCGGATTCTTTAAAGCTGAGTCACAATACATTGAAAGAATTGTTCAGAAAAGTCTCGATCTTCAAACCGGCTTCATCAAGAAGCGTCAGCTCCGAAATCTTCTTCGTGTGTATCGGTAAAAAATGACACGCGTCATACCGGTACAGGCTTGACGCCCCAGATCTTCTCCGCATACTCCCGGACTGCTCTATCGCTTGAGAACTTACCTGACCGCGCCACGTTAAGAATGGCCTTCCGAGCCCAAAGGCCATCGTCCAGATACACCCTACTCACCTCTTCCTGACATTCTATATAGGATGCGTAGTCGCCCAGTACAAAATAGGTATCATATTTCAAGATAGAATCAGTAACAGGATGAAACAAGTCCGGTGTATCAGGCGAAAAATAGCCGTCGTGAATCTGATCAATGGCTTTTTTCAGTTCCATGTTCTCTTCATAGTACCGACAAGGATTGTAGCCTGAACGCATTCGTGAAAGCTCTCCGGCTTCGTGACCGAACAGGAAGAAATTGTCGGCTCCAACCTCTTCCCTGATTTCCACGTTTGCTCCGTCGAGCGTGCCGATTGTAAGGGCTCCATTTAAGGTAAATTTCATATTGCCCGTTCCTGATGCCTCATATCCTGCTGTGGAGATCTGTTCGGACAATTCAGCTGCTGGTATAATGAGTTGCGCCAGACTCACATCGTAGTTCGGAACGAAGATCACGTTCAATTTTTCCCTCACTGTCGGTTCTGCATCAATCGTTGCGCCTACTGCATGGATCAATTTAATGATAAGTTTGCACACAAAATAGCCGGGAGCCGACTTTCCCGCAAACAGGATGGTCCTTGGAGGGAGGTCCTTCGTCATCTTCCCGTCTCTCAATCTGTTATATAGCGTGATTACATGGAGAATATTGAGGAGCTGACGCTTATACTCATGGAACCGCTTTGTTTGACAGTCAAGGAAGTAGTCGGGAGAAAAAGGGAGCCAATAAGATTTGTAGCAATAATCGGCCAGAGCGGCCTTGTTCAGTTCCTTTATACGACGAAACCTTGCACAGAACTCGCCGTCATCTGCCAAAGGTTCAAGCTTTTTCAGCTCGCTGAGGTCCTTTATCCAACCGTCGCCTATAGCCTCGGTAATGAGATCTGAAAGCTGAGGGTTCGCCTGGCGCAGCCACCGCCTTGGAGTAATGCCGTTCGTTACATTCTTGAAGGTCTCTGGCGCCATTTCGCTAAAATCACTGAAAACTACTTCTTTCAGGATATCCGTATGGAGTTCGGAAACGCCGTTCACGGCATGAGAGCCAATTACTGCTAGGCGGGCCATATTGATTACCTGCTCCCCACAACCCGTCATTATCGCCATTCTGTCTTTTCTTCCCGGATCACCCGGAAAACGTTCCTCCACTTGGATCATGAACCTCCTATCTATCTCCTTGATAATCTGAAGATGACGGGGGAGAAGATTACCGAATATACCTTCGGTCCATGTTTCAAGCGCCTCGGGCAATACCGTATGATTCGTGTATGCGAAAGTCTTTTTTGTGATCTCCCACGCATCCTCCCAAAGCACGCCGCCTTCATCGACGAGCAATCTCATCAATTCGGCGATGGCGAGGGACGGATGTGTATCATTGAGCTGGACCGCCACTTTACTTGGAAATTCGTTGTAAGTTCGACGGTATTTTTTATACCTCCTAACAATATCTGACAGTGTGGCGCAAACGAAAAAATACTGTTGCTTCAATCTCAGTTCTTTACCGGCAATGTACTGATCAGGCGGATAGAGGACTTTCGAAATATTCTCGCTCTTACCCTTATCTTCCACGGCTTTTAGATAATTTCCGCTATTAAAGTAATCCAGATTAAAATCTCTGGTAGATTTCGCCGCCCAAAGCCTTAGTGTGTTCACTGTTTCGTTTTGGAATCCGGGAATGGGGTAGTCATAGGCCATAGCCATCACCTCGTCACCGTCCATCCACTCCATTCTGTATTTTCCGTTTCTTTGGGTTATGGTGTTTACTTTCCCATAAAAACGAACGGGATACAGGAGCTCTGGTCGTGGAAACTCCCACGGGTTCCCGTATCTCAGCCAGTTATCGGGAACCTCCACCTGGAATCCGTCTTTAATTCTCTGAAAAAAAATCCCATACTCGTAGCGTATGCCATACCCGTACGCCGGGTAACTTAATGTGGCAAGGGAATCAATATAGCAGGCAGCGAGCCTACCCAGCCCCCCATTGCCGAGTCCTGCGTCCCGTTCGTATTCAAGGGAATCTTCAAAAGAAAGACCAAATAGATCAACCGTCTTTCCATAGTCATCCATAAGGCCGAGGTTGAGGACATAATTTCTGAGGAGTCTACCCAAGAGAAACTCCAAAGACAAATAATATACCCGTTTAGCATCCACATCATAGTATCGCTGCTGTGTCTTGATCCATCTCCTGACGAGCGGATCCCTTGCTGAGAGAACGATGGAGTGGAATTTGTCTCTCGGCGTAGCCGAATACATGTCTTTTGCAAGGTTATAGGTCAGATGATGCATCAAGGATTGGTATACTGAACTCAAATCTCCTGCCATTCAGAGAGCCCTTTTTTAGATTTTACAAAACATGATCCATGGCTCGCTTGTATACCCCCGCCCGGGTCAATGCGCTCCAATGGCCTTACATCACCGCGATCGTTGGTTACCACAAAGGAAATTATAACATGTCTTAGAGGAAAGGATACATCCATGGAAGCAGATATAGTCTACCAGAGAAAATTGTATTAATCAAGGAAATTGGGAAGCGGGTCCATGTTTCAACTGCATCTAAATATCGCATCCACCTAAGTAATTGGCAGGATTGTGCGTTTAATCAGAAAAAACTGTTTCCATGCCTGCATGCCCCGCTTAGACCATCATCATTGGTTAACGTACTGAGCGGTGAGTTTGTGAACTCTGAATTGAAATGGTTTGGGTCACTTTTAAATCTTCCAGGCTCAAGCGTCCATATATCTCTGATGAAATCACATAAGGAGATTTTCCTTATATAGTCACCGCACTTTAAAACAGTCTGCAAGA